>JAZNHY010000131.1:0-2503 GCA_045577235.1 Lachnospiraceae bacterium | reverse complement strand
GAGATATCCAGTGTGCCGTTCTTAAATGCGGTCAGAGCATTGTCAGAACCATCAACTACCTGATAGTTAATGCCGTTCAGAGTAACGTTTGCAGCATCATAGTAGTTCGGGTTCTTAACGACCTTCGGGGAAGCAGTTCCCGGTGTGTACTCAGAAAGAACGAAAGCACCATTGGAGAGGAATGTCTCAGGGCTTGTTCCATAGTTATCTGCTCCGACCTGCTCATAGAATGCCTGATTGATCGGGTAGAATGTCGGGAAGTACATCAGGGATGGGAAGAAGGAAACAGGAGCTTCCAGCTGAACTTCCAGTGTGTAGTCATCAAGAGCTTTTACGCCTAAGGTTTCCGGATCTGCGCCTTCGTAAAGGATAGCATCTGCATTCTTAACACATGCAACTGTGTTGTCAAACATATAGTTGTACTCAACATTTGCAGTCATAGATAACTTCCATGCAAACTCGAAGTCTTTTGCAGTAACCGGAGTTCCGTTGTTCCATACAGCGTCTTTACGCAGATGGAAAGTATAGGTCATCTGATCTTCAGAGATATCCCAGCTCTCTGCGATAGCAGGCTGTGCAGCACCTTCTGCATCCATCTGGGTCAGACCATCGATGCAGTCAGCGATAACTTCGAAGGAGTCACCGTCTGTTGCAAGGTTGGTATCCAGAGACATAACGTTGGTTGAGAACATAACATTCATTGTGCCGGATGGGCAGGTAGCTCTCTTATAAACTCTGTTCAGAGCGACCGGATGGAATTCCACACCCTGTACACCGTCAGCGATCAGGTTTGCATTTGCTTTGGTGTAAAGAGGAGTGATAACCGCATCTTTCATAACCATTTCTTCTGCATCATACAGTGCAGCCCAGCGAGCATCATAATCGCCAGCCAGTTCTCCGGAAGAAGCACTCTTGATGATTGCATCATATTCCGGGTTGCTCCAGAAGCCATAGTTGTTTGGTGCGTCCGTAACCCACATTCCAAGGTAGGTCATAGGGTCTGCATAGTCCGGGCCCCAGCGGGTAAGAGCGATGGTATAGTTATCGTTCTGCATTTTTTCCAGACGTTCGGATTTCGTCATTGGCTGAAGATTGATCGTAACATCCGGGAATGCTTCTTCCCACTGATCTTTCAGGGACTGTGCTACCAGCGCAACCTCGTCACCTTCGTTGTTACCATAGATTAAGGTGTAGGTCATGCCTTTTGCTGCTCCGCCGTCTGCTGCGCCGGAACCCTGTGGTGTGTCGCCGCCTTTATTTCCGCATGCGCACAGTGCTGCGACCATGGCAAGGGCAAGAACAGCAACGACAATTGCTTTCATTCTTTTCATGATTTTCCCTCCTAAATGAATTGCTGTCACACTATCACTTTATTACGTTAGTGTGACAACTCATAAAAAAAGCGTGCATTTATTTTATAATCAAATGCACGCCTTGTCAACGAAAGAAACAGCCCGTCTTATTCCGGTTTATGCTGCATCGTCATCCTCTTCCCATTCTTCTTCCGGCTCTTCAGCAGGTTCTTCTACCGGCTGTGGGTTCAGCTCTAAATGATAGATATCATCAGTTCCCGTAGCGACATAGTATTTACTCTGATAATTGATCTGACCTGGTGTTTCAAACTTAAAAGTATACGCAGTTTCATCTTCCATATAAAAAGTAATAGAAAGACTGCTGTCTGAAACCATCAGGCCTGATGTATCCTCTTCGGTGATCTGGACTTTGGAAAGCGCATCAAATGCTTGCTGGATGATCTCCGGATCAGTGATCATCTCATCTGACTGCCCTGCACGGTAATAACGCATTTTGACAGGCTTAGCTGTAGCAAAGTTCTCCTGAAAAGCTGTAATGGCCGGATCATGGTAAAACGCAAACAAGCCTGCGTTTAACACCGGTTTATTATCTTCCGGTTCTTCTTTCGATGAACTTATAATGACGCCGGTTTCAGCAAATTCACGGGAAAGTTCTTTCCAGTGGATCTTGCAATACTCTTTTCCATCAATCGCCGGATATTTCTTACTGTCTACCTGTGCTTCATTCTGACAGTCATAATCCCCACTGTAAGCACAGCGGATCGTATCCGGACCGCCGTCTCCGATGGATGTCACATAGGAAACGCCAAATATCAGGAGCCAGACAATAAACAGTGTCAGTTCTGCTGCTTTTCTGGAGTATCCCTTCTTAAAGATCCGAGACAGATCCACTTTCTTATCGATCGGACGTTTTTTCAGCGCCTTGCAGATCGCGCGGCTGATCAAAAAGCCCATAACACCTGCAAATGTACCCACGACAATGCCTGCTAAAACGTCTGTTACATAATGGACCATCAGATAAACGCGGGACGCAGCCGTCAGCAGAGCGCTCACCGGAAAGATCCAGGCAATTTTCTTTTTCTTCGTCGTGGCATACATCAAACACAGAACGGTAGCAATCTCACATGCACCAGTGGTATGACCGGACGGGAAACAATAATCTGATTCGCAAAGACTTCCAGCTCCCAGAT
>JAZNHY010000130.1:0-20114 GCA_045577235.1 Lachnospiraceae bacterium | reverse complement strand
TGCGATTCTTGAATCTGTAGAATCTTATCAGAAAGGCCGCTATCCATTACAGCATTGAGGTTATTGTTATGGCAAATAGAAGTTATCATGACCAGTTTCGAATTGATACAGATATGAAACTGCGGGAAAAATGCAAAGAGCTTCCGGCTTTTGTTTCAACTTTTTTCCGCGGGATCGAAGCAACAACATCTGCCAGAACACGAATGGCGTATGCATTTGACCTTAAAATATTTTTTACTTATCTGAAAAACGAAACAGGCCTGGGTGGTAATAAAGAAATCACACAGTATCACATTTCTATTCTGGATAAAGTCACTCCGACTATCATTCAGGACTATATGGATTACCTGAAAGTCTATAACAATGAACAGGATGTCGAATGTACCAATTCCGAACGTGGTTTGATGCGTAAGCTCTCCTCTCTTCGTTCCATGTATAAATATTTTTACCGGATGGAGATGATCAAAAGCAATCCTGCTTCTATCATTCAGATGCCAAAACTGCATGATAAAGAGATCGTTCGTCTGGATAAAGACGAGGTGGAAGAATTGCTGGATGAAGTGGAGTCCGGAAACAAACTCACAAAGCAGCAACAGAATTTTCATGACATCACTAAAGTCCGTGATCTGGCAATCGTGACGCTCTTACTAGGAACCGGCATCCGTGTTTCCGAATGTGTCGGACTGGACCTGAATGATGTGGACTTTAAAAACCATGGGATCCGTATTACGCGGAAAGGTGGTAATCAAGTGGTCGTCTATTTCGGTGATGAAGTGGAATCTGCTCTGCTCTCTTATCTGCAGGAGCGTAGTGCGGTCATTCCTTTGAGCGGACATGAAAATGCACTATTTTTATCTATACAGAAACGCCGTATTACTGTAAAAAGTGTGGAGCGTCTTGTAAAAAAATATGCAGGATTAGTAACACAGGTCAAAAAGATCACTCCGCATAAACTGCGCAGTACATACGGTACACAACTCTATAAGCAAACCGGTGATATTTATCTTGTCGCTGACGTATTAGGCCATTCAGACGTCAATACGACCAAAAAGCATTACGCAGCAATGGAAGATGAAAGACGCCGTATGGCGCGAAATATGGTCTCTCTGCGGGAAGAATCGAACGAAAACGAGGATACATAAAACTGACTTTATGAAATAAAGCCATTCTCTCTCAGCCACAGAACACTTTTTTCCGGCTCATAATTTTCAATTGCAGCAGTAGCATACGGGGTCAGTTCTTCTGCCAATGTCAGAAGAGCTCTCATATCAATGTTCCCGTCACCCAGCGGCAGATGACGATCTCCCCAGCTGCGTTTTCCTTCTGCCGGTGCACCAAAATTATTATGAATATGATAATGAGAAATATAAGGTGCACATGCTTTTAACCATTCAATTGGCTCAATTCCGGAAAGATTTGCATGACCAACATCCAGACACATGCGAAGACGAGGATCATCTACTTTCTGAAGGATACCCAGGATAAGCTCCGGTTCTCTCTCTGCGACATTCTCCACACAGATCGTAATGTCCTGTGGATGTTCATCCAGAAACCTCTTCCAGAATTCCACATGCCGGTTGATGAACCAGACCGGAAAATATTCTTCTTCAATATAGTTCGCATGAACGATCATTTTAGATGCCCCAAACCGCTGACAGTATTCCATCGTCTGGTCATATCGCGTTCTGGCGACTTCAACAACAAGAGGATCGATTGCCATTGGAAATAACTCATTATATGGAGCATGCAGAACCTTATCCTCTGACATGGATGCATTGTACTCCACATGCGGCAGGACATGCTCATATTTGACGTCCATATTTTCTGTTATACAAAACTCTGCAATTTCAATCCCAAGCCCATTCTCTTTGGCAAGAGGTGCTGTCCTTTTTTCATAGCTAAGTTCTTCCCAGTCGCCATCCATATCTTCAGTGACAACATCTGCAATGGTAGAAATATAATATTTCATAAATTGATCCTCTCTTTAATTGATATCTTAAATTGATTTTATTAGTTACTGCTAACTTTGACAAATGTTTTTTTTCAAAAAAAGAAACTGCAAATCTTACGATTGCAGCTTCTTTTAATGGTGAGATTGTATGAAAAATACAATTATTTATTCGTAATAAGTGATAAGTAATTGCATACCGGAAGTGATGTTATCATTATGAAGATTGTTCATCAGCATTAGTTCATCCACATAATCTTTGGTACTGCAGCTGGCCATTTTGTATTCGCCTGCAATACTCCATAAGGTATCTCCCGGCTGAATAGTGATTGTTTTATAATACTTGTGCAAAGGGACTGTATCTGTTCCTTCCACCGCATGTGCCTGGTTTTTATTAGAAAATAAGATCACGCAAACGATAACGGAGATCACGATTAAAGCTGTTAAAAATCTTGCGGTTTTCGCCTTAGCTCTGCTCTTTTTATTTTTTCTGTTTCTCTTCATTTTTCTCACCTCTATGTGATACAAACGATTAACCAAACATTTGTTTGTCTAAATAATATCACCCAAACAAATGTTTGTCAATACTTTTTCCAAACAAATGTTTGCAAATATATGTTCGGTATGATATGATAACGATGGTAAATATAGTATGCGGATCTTAGGAGGTTCTCATGTCAAAAGAAAAAATATCAGCAAAGCAGCAGGAAATATTGGAATATATCAAAGCACAGACTTTAGCAAAAGGCTATCCGCCTACTGTTCGTGATATATGCGAAGCCGTACAGTTAAAGTCAACTGCTTCCGTTCACGCACATTTAGAGACATTAGAAGAACGCGGCTATATCCGCAGAGACCCTACCAAACCAAGAGCAATAGAGATCATAGATGATGACTTTGCTTTAAACCGCAGAGAATATGCACAGATCCCTGTAGTCGGCCGTGTAGCAGCCGGTGAGCCCTTATTAGCAGAACAGAATATTCAGGACTACTTCCCTATTCCTGCAGATATGCTTCCAAATGATCAGATTTTTATGCTTCAGGTTAAGGGTGACAGTATGATCAATGCCGGTATTTTTGATGGAGACAAAGTGATCGTCCGTCAGACGTCAACTGCCAGAAATGGAGATATGGTCGTTGCTTTAATAGAAGATGGCGCTACCGTTAAAACGTTTTATCATGAAGGAGATCACATCAGACTGCAGCCGGAAAATGATGATTATGACCCGATCATCGTAAAAGATGTAGCTATTCTGGGTGAAGTCATCGGCGTCTTCCGTCTATTCTGATCAATTACGATTAAACATAAAAAACGCGCTGTCTCAAAAGAACAGCGCGTTTTTTACTTATTATCTGAATGTTAAAATTCTTATAGATCTGCAATCTCAACCATTTTGCCATCGACCCAGATACGTTCCAGATCGTAGAATAATCTCTGTTCCTGGTTGAAAACATGGATGATAACATCCTGATAATCCAGAAGGATCCAGTTTGCACTTTGATATCCTTCTGTGGATCTAGGTGCAACACCCATCTTCCCAAGCTTTTCTTCCACGTTTTCTGCAATCGCCTGTACCTGACGGCTGTTAGAGCCACCGCAGATAATGAAATAATCTGCAATAACAGAAACATTACTAATATCAATGATCTTGATATCAATAGCCTTTTTCTCATCTAAAAACATAAACGCATTTTTTGCGATTTCTTTTGCGGTCATTTTTCCTCCGTTAACTTCTTATAAAAATCATATGTTGCTCTGGTTGCCGGATCGATCTCACGCCCTTCGCGTTCCAGATAATCAATAATGTTTTTTGAAATGACACAAACAGCTTTATCAATATCAGTAAAAGCAAGTGTCTGAATATCCTCTATATGTGGAATGATATCATCCCTGTTCGGCTCAATATAATCCGCAACGTAAATGATCTTCTGCAGCATTGTCATATTCGGCATGCCTGTAGTATGCGTGCGGATCGCATCCTGGATTTCTCTATCCAATACGCCAAACTTATCAGCTGCAATTTCCGCTCCTAACTTTGGATGGATCAGAGAATGATTCTTATACTCAAATTCATTGAGCATGATCCCGTATTCTTCACAAAGAGGAATGCGGTCTTCATCCGGAATGCACTTTGCACAGTCATGAAGAAGTCCTGCAATCTCAGCTCTGTCCGGGCTGTCGTAATGATACCGCATAGCCAGCGCGGAAGCAGTAAAAGCTACACTGATCGTATGCCAATATCTGTCATAGTCAAGATCATCCTGCAGGATCTCCTGTATAAATGTAAAATATTCCAGTTTCATAATATGCCTCTAGTCCTGATATAAGTTGTGTTCCTGAATATATTCAATGACGGGATCCGGGGTAAAATACCGGATCGACATCCCTTGCTTAACCTTATCACGGATATCTGTAGATGAGATATCTATATTCGGCATATAGAGATTATAGATCTTCGCACCGAATTTGTTTTTCAGATAATCGATCTGTTTTGTCAGTTCCTGGTTTTCAATATTTCTGCAGCTGGTCAAAAGCTTTGCCATCTGAAAGATTTCTGCCGGACGATACCATTTTTCAATATTATAAAGCGTATCACTTCCGACAATAAAGAAAAACTCATCATCCGGACTTGCTTTTGTCAGTTCGGTTAAAGTATCAACTGTATAAGTATTTCCTTCTCGTCTTAATTCGATATCTGAAAACTCAAAATGTGGATTGTCGGCAATGGCAAGTTTGGTCATATTTTCTCTATGAGAATCTGCAGCCATTTTTTTCAGATCCTTAAAATAAGGATCTCCCGCCGGCATGATCAGAACTTTGTCCAGTCCAAACCGGTCATATGCAGTTTCTGCCAGGATCAGATGTCCATAATGGATTGGTGAAAACGTTCCGCCTAAAATTCCAACTTTCATTTGTCTTTATGTTTCTTTTTGTTATACCGGTAAAGCGTGATCTTTTTGCCCATGACCTGGACAACTTCGCTTTTCGTTCTTACTGCTACCATTTCCGCAATCTCACGTGGATCATCGAAACAATTCTTTAATACGCCTATTTTTATTAATTCTCTGGCCTCTAATGCTTCGTCAATCGCTGCTGTCACTTCCGGTGTCAGGGATTCTTTCCCAACATTGATCAACGGATCTAAATGATGTGCCTGAGCGCGCAGAGCTGCTCTTTCTTTACTGGTCATATATTAGTCCTCATAATAATCAAATTCATGTCCATAAACACGAACCGTATCGCCTTCTGAGATTCCTTGTCTTTTTAATTCCTCCAGGATCCCCTGTTCACGCATGAAGTTCTGGAAGAAAAGAAAACCTTTTTCCGATTCCAGGTTTGTATAACCCAGCATCCTTTCAATTCTAGGCCCTTCCACACTATAAGTCTCTTCATCTATTTTTTCAACCGTAAACGGTTCGATCTCTGTGCTGTAAAAATCATCCACATCAAACTCGCTGGCAAATAGAGATTCATCTGCGTCTGTTTTCTGAAGCATCTCATTCACATAATGAAGAAGTTCCTTTAAGCCGCTTTTCGTAGCAGCGGAAATAGGAAAAACAGGAACATTTTTATCAATAGATCTGAGTTTTTCCAAAATGGATTCTTTTTCCTCTTCATCAAAGAGAAGATCCATTTTATTAGCAGCAATCACCTGCTTTTTACCGGATACTTTCTCACTGTATTTGGACAATTCCTGATTGATCGCAATGACATCCTGTACAGGATCCCTGCCTTCCACAGAAGCAGCATCCACCAGATGGATCAGAACACGGCATCGTTCTATATGCTTTAAGAACTCATGCCCTAGTCCAACTCCATCAGCAGCTCCTTCAATAAGGCCGGGAATATCTGCAATAATAAATCCGGATTCTTCCAGATCAACGACACCCAGATTTGGATCAAGTGTCGTAAATGGATAATCAGCAATCTTTGGTTTTGCATTCGTAACAGCTGAAAGGAAAGTGGATTTTCCAGCATTTGGGAATCCGACAAGACCAACATCTGCAATGCTCTTTAATTCCAGAATCAGCTCCATTTCTTTTGCTTTGCCGCCTGGCTGTGCATATTTAGGAGCCTGCATCGTTGGTGTTGCATAATGCTGGTTTCCTTTTCCGCCTCTTCCGCCTTTCAAAAGGATATATGGCTCGGAGGAATCCCCCATATCATGGATGATTTTTCCTGTTGATGCTTCACGAATTAAAGTTCCCTTCGGAACTTTTAAAACCAGATCTTCCCCGTTGGCGCCGTGTTTACGTTTTTTTCCGCCTTCTTCACCCGGAGTAGCTGCGAACTTTCTTTTATGGCGGTAATCAATCAAAGTGTTTACGTTTTCATCAGCAAGAAACACGATATTTCCGCCTCTTCCACCATCGCCTCCATCCGGCCCTCCATCCGGAACATATTTTTCCCTCCGGAAGCTGACGTGACCGTCTCCACCTTTTCCGGAACGAACGATTATTTTTGCTGTATCTGCAAACATGTATTCCTCTCTGGTAAAAAACAGGCTTCAAATCATTTGATTTGAAGCCCTTTCTTCATGAATTACTCTTCTGTAATAATGGATACCTGCGTTTTGTCTCTGCCAAGTCTGTGGAAACTTACCTTTCCGTCTTTCAGGGCAAATAAAGTATCATCTTTTCCGCGGCCAACATTCTCGCCCGGATGAATCTTAGTGCCTCTCTGTCTGTATAAGATATTTCCGGCTTTCACAAACTGTCCGTCCGCTCTCTTTGCGCCTAAACGCTTAGACTCGGAATCTCTGCCGTTTCGTGTGGATCCTACACCCTTTTTATGTGCCATCTATTTCAACTCCTTTTCAACACTAAATCTCTTATTCTTCGACTGCTGCTTCCACCGGCTCTTCTGCTGGTGCTTCTTCTTTCACTTCTTCTTTCTTGGATCCGAATGCAATGTTCGTGATCTCAACTTCTGTGAAATACTGTCTGTGACCATTTTTCTTGTGATAACCTGTTTTCGGTTTGTACTTGTAAACGATCACTTTCTTTGCTCTGTCCTGTGCTGTGATCTTGCCGACTACCTTTGCGCCTTCTACACATGGGCTGCCGACTGTCACATTGTCACCACCGACTAAAAGGACCTGGTCAAAAGAAACTTCTGTGCCAACTTCACCTTCCAGTTTCTCGACTCTTACCTTGTCGCCTTCGGAAACTTTATACTGTTTTCCTCCAGTTGCGATAATTGCGTACATACTGTACCTCCTGATAAAATACTCGCCAAATTTGGTGCTGTATGAATATCATACAAACTTAAAAAACCTCATTGTGCGGCCAACTACCAGAATATAGCAAAAATAATAGGGAAAGTCAATAAAAAGAATGAAAAACTGCCGGGCAGAAGCCCGGCAGTAAAACGTCAGAATAATGGATAAATGTGAGCGTTAAACCAGGAATATCCAAGATCAAATTCAGGAAGTACTCCCAGATTGATCAGCAGTCCGCCAAGGAACCATAAGAGGATCAGGATCAGGATTACATTTAAGATAATGCAGAAGATAAATAATCCTTTACTGCGAGGTTTTTCATATTCTACTTCCTCGTCATATTCACCTTCATAACCTTCCTCTTCATCCAGAGCATCGTAAACATCTACTTCTTCTTCGACAGTCTCAATTGGCGGAAGATCTTCATCTTCAACAACTCTTCTTTTACGCGGAGCTGGTGCTTCTTCTCCATCTGCTGGAACTGGTCTCGGACGGCGTTTTCTTTCCTGCCCGTCTTCAGCGACTGGTCTCTGTTTCCTGCGGCGTGGAGCTTCTTCCCCTTCTGCAGCCTCCTCTTGTCTTGGTCTTCTTGGACGCGGAGCCTCTTCTCCTTCTGCAGCTTCTTCCGGTCTTGGTCTTCTCGGACGAGCTCCATCCGGACGAGTTCTCTTCGGACGAGGTGCTTCTTCTTCCGGCAAAGCTTCTTCTGCTGGCTCTTCCACCTGCAGTGAATCATATCCGCCCTTCGGCATATAGATTTCTTCACGCTGCGGTTTTGATGGAGCCTTGATCTCATCGATAGACTTTGGAGTTACAACATTAGCAGCAGCTTCCTCCTTTGGAGGCATTGCAATACTGCATGCTTCATCATATGCAACTTTTAAGAGGGCTGTACGGAAGTTATCCGGTTCCTCTCCTTTTTTAATATTATTAAATAATTTAACAAAGGTCTTTTTTGTAGCTGCTAAAGCGCTGTCATGATCACCCGTAATGGATTTCGCAAAGTTATATACATCCTTTGCGTATTCGGAATAAACTGCTTTAACCGCATCTTTATTACCGGACCTGATTTCTTCAATAAGACTACTCATTGGACTACCTCACAAATTGTTATTCTCACAAAGATACATGATATTTTATCAAATTAATACTATTATTTCAACAAAATACTTTTATCGACCAATTCATACAAAGGACGTCTTGCTTTCTTCCGCGTAATCTCCACCAGATTCAGCTTTGTCATATCTACAATGGATGTCTTGATCGGATCCTCCGAGACAAACTCTTCAAACGCCTTCATCAGTTTTTCCTGGTTTTCTTTTACCTGCATATTAATAAAGTCAACAATAATAATACCGGAAAGATTCCTGAGTCGGATCTGATGAGCAATCTCTTCTGCCGCTTCCAGATTGACTTTAAAATACTCCTTCTGTGCATCTTTTTTAGAAACATATTTACCGGAATTCACATCAATGGAAACAAATGCTTCCGTCGGCTGAATGACCAGGTATCCTCCGGATTTCAGCCAGACTTTTTCCGATAATGCTTCTTCGATATCTCGTCTGACATTATAAAGAGTTTGCAAAGATGTAACAGAATTGTCATGGAATTTTAATTTATTCGTATCTTCGCTCTGGTAAACCTCCAGATATTCGCTGATCTCTTCGTAAATAGCTTCATCATCCGTAATGATCTGCGCCACTTCATTATGATAGCCGTCACGGATACTGGTTATATACGATTTTGGAGCCTGATAGATCATGGAATAACATTTCCGATAGATCCGCAGATCACTGACAGCCAGCCAGACACGGGAAAAGAATTCAATTTCTTCAAAGATACTGTCGATTGGTGCATGCATGGCATTTGTCCGTATAATGAACCCGAAATTTTTATAGTTCAATTTTTCATATCTTTCGGTAATCATCTCTTTCAATTCCGGCCATTTGATCCGGTTCGAGAATGAAATACCTCGGTTCTTCAAAGAAAATACAACATATTTCCCGACAAAATTAATATTGGCAGAAACAACCGGTTCCTTATTTCCGACTGATTCTTTCACTACCTGAACAACGATATCCTCACCGACTCGAAGCGGGCCATCGGCTCGTTCCAGATTCACGTAAAGAGGCTCAACTTTTTCATCGATCGGGTAATACCCGGTCTGCCCTTTTGCAAATTCCACAAATGCAGCATTAATGTTTGGAAGGATATTTGTGACCTTTCCAATATAAATATTATTCAGGATCGTCGCTTTGCTGCCATCACAATTAATCTGCAATACGCGATTATCTGTATCGTAAAGCAACGAAAAAATATAATTATGAATCCTGGTGATGACTAACTTTCCTTGTTTTTTCATATAACGACTGTTTCAAAATCTTCCAGAGGAACAACATCTTTAGCAAATAGTTCCAGTCTCATTATTGTAATCTTTTCCCTGTGATAATCAATACCCATCAGGTCGAAAAGAACACTCGCCACAGTTTCTGCTTTAATATTCTGGTCTCCGCCTGCATGCAATGTAATGTCCAGTTTATGATCTTGATAAGAAAGCTTATTGATCTGCGGAAGGATGTCGACATCCTGCTCTTTCTTTTTTGTTTTTTTATGAACCAGATATGATCCTCTGCTTTGCAGTTCTTTTATACTGTTATCAATTGTTTCATCCGATATCGCTTCATCAAAGAGAATCTGATAAGAAGCAAAACGGACGGCAGCCATGACCTTAGTGGCGTTTTCTTTCAATTCCCGAACGCTGAGAATATGGAATCCATCTCCGGAAACGAGGTTCATTTTATTTTTCACTTCATCCAGGTTCTGACCGTCTGCAATCTCACAATCCAGATACTCTCCCCTGCTCTCTATTCCAAGACCAAGAGGCATTGCAAAACTCATTTTCTGATGTGGATTGAATCCTTCCGAATAAACCATTTTAACTCCGGCGCGATTAAAACAACGCTGGAAAAAACGCATAATGTCTAAATGTCCCAGGTATTTTACAGAAGCTTCTTTTGTAAATTTAATTCTTACTTTCAAAGCAGATCCCTCCTTTGAAAACGGAAGCGCCGCAGCCCGAACACTTTTCCCTGCAGTTTGGTGTGACAATCTCCTGCAGTGCATTTTGGAATTCTTTTTTCATGAACTCTTTTGTTACACCAATATCTATAAAATCCCATGGCAGGATCTCGTCCTGCTCTCTTCTTCGGTAGACATAAAAATCAAGTCCATATGGTGCATTCTCAATCGCACGGATCCATTTATCATAATCAAAATGGTCTGTCCATGCATCAAAAGAAGCCCCGCTTGCATAAACCTCTTCAATCATAGAACTGACTCTTCTGTCTCCGCGAGCAAGAAGCCCTTCTATAACAGAAGTCTTTGCGTCATGCCAGTTATAACGGATACTTCTCTGATTCAGTTTTTCTTTGATAGAAGCATTCAGAAATCCTGCTTTATCCAGATACGTTTCCGGCTGATACATCGGCTCCCATTGAAATGGAGTAAATGGTTTCGGGATAAAGAAAGAAGTACTGACTGTGATCTGTATTTTTCCCTGCCGTTCTTCTTTCGGAACAGTGTCATAATAAAGTTCGGCAATTTGTTCAGAAAGATCTGCGATTCCTGCTATATCTTCCTGTGTTTCTGTAGGCAGACCCAGCATAAAATAAAGCTTCACTTTATTCCATCCGCCCCGGAATGCCATTTCAGAACCGGTCATAATATCTTCCTTCGAGATACCTTTATTGATCACATCACGAAGCCGCTGCGTACCTGCCTCCGGTGCAAACGTCAGGGAACTTTTTCTTACATCCTGTACTTTGCTCATCACATCTAAAGAAAACTCATCGATACGCAATGATGGCAGGGAAATATTGACTTTCCTGTCTGAAAACTCGTTCACAAGGAAATCCATTAATTCTTCAAAATAAGGATAGTCACTGGTACTTAAAGAAGTTAATGACAGTTCCTCATACCCGGTATTTTCAATCAAATAACGGGCTCTTTTTTTGAGAAAATCAAGAGAACGGATCCGGCAAGGCCGATAAAGCATCCCTGCCTGGCAGAAACGGCAACCCCGGATACAACCACGCATCACTTCCAGGACGGCACGGTCCTGTGTAGCCTGCACATAAGGGATCACTGGTGCTTCCGGGTAAAACGTATCTGAAAGATCTTTCACTGTCTGTTTTAAAATGGTATCCGGAACAAGACCGATATACTCTTTCTTAGGTCCAAAGTGGCTGATCGTTCCATCTTCGTTATAAGCAGCCTCATAAAACTGTGGAACATAGATTCCTTCCACATTTGCTGCTTTTAGAAGGAAATCTTCCCTGCTGCCGTCAGCCTCTTTATTTGCCTTATAAGCGTCAAGAAGTTCAAAGTAAACTGTTTCTCCCTCGCCCATATAAAACAGGTCAAAAAAAGGAGCCAGAGGCTCAGGATTAGCCGCACAAGGGCCTCCTCCGATCACCAGAGGATCCCCATCTTTCCGCTCACTAGCATGCAAAGGGATCTGTGCCAGATCCAGAACAGCAAGCACATTTGTATAAGCCATTTCATACTGAAGTGTAATGCCAAGAAAATCAAAATCTTGTAACGGATCCTGACTTTCTAACGCAAAAAGTGGTATTTTTTCCTCTTTCATGATCTGAAACAGATCAGGCCAAACGGAGAAAACACGCTCGCACCAGATATCATCACGGCTGTTCAGCATGGAATAAATGATCTGCATGCCTAAATGACTCATGCCTATCTCATACAAGTCTGGAAAACACATTGCAAAACGTACTGCGATGTGTTCTTTGTCTTTCATGATACTGTTGACTTCACCACCGGTATAACGGGCCGGTTTTTCCACAGATAGCAAGATCCGGTCAGGTAAAGCTAGTTTCCTCTCCATCAGTCTCTCTCCTGTATATCCAGATTCACGCCTTCCAAATAATGGAGCGGAACACCCAGTTTTTCTGTAACAAAGAATTCCGGCCGCAGCTCATCAATAGAGACACTTTTCTTCTCTCCTTTCTGCGCACCTTCGTAATAATGTTTCAACTCAAAGAAAGTCATATAGTAATACTTATCCTCACTGGTGAAATGTATGAGCAGAAAACTAATACCTCCCTGTGCTTCAAAATCAGCCATGAAATTGAACTGATGCTCATGAACGTTCGATAAAGCAAATGATGAACTGGCACATTCTTTGGCATCAAAACAGATCGGAAACGACTGCACAACACCTATATAATCGACTGTACTTTTCTTTTCAAAATATGCCAGGGTAATATGTCTGTTATCATCGATCTCCACTGGTTTAATTGGTGTAGGGATCTTCTGCACTAAACCCAGACGTAATTCTCTGTATTTTTCATTTGCCTGATTGATCACCGTTTCAAGCTGTGATCCTCTTAGTCCTCTGCTGTCCCAGGTAGCCATACTTGTTCTCCTTTAATGATTCTAACAAAGTCAGAAGGAATCTCTGCTTTGATCTCTTTTCCATTCAGATAAGATAATTCGTTTTGAATATCATGAAAGATGACCCGATATGCATGTAATAGCTGATAATGCAGTCCGTATTTATCTGCAAAATAGCGATTAAAATCAGGATCCCCATATTTTTTATCACCAGCGATCGGATGCGACAAATAAGCCAGATGCGCTCGGATCTGATGGCTTTTTCCGGTCAATAGATCTACATCCAGAAGTGTCATGCGGTCATTGTGACATAGTGGTTCGTAACGGGTAACGATCTTCTTTGCTCCAGGCAAATCTTTTGCAGTTACTTTGACCTGATTGTATCTTTCATCTTTCCATAAAAAAGCATCCACTTCTTTCGTTTCTTCCAAGACCCCTTTAACAGGGCAAAGATAGTGTTTGCTGATCCATCTTTCCTTCAGTATCTCATTTAAGCAGCGGGAAGCTTTGCGATTCTTTCCAGCTAATACAAGTCCGCTCGTATTACGGTCAAGCCGGTTACTGATACCAGGAGTGAACAGATCCGAGGTTTCATCCTGCAAATAGGCAAGTAAAAGATCATTCAGAGAAAAATCCGTTGAGACAGAACGCTGTGAAAGCATCCCCTGTGGTTTTTGAAAAGCTATCAGATTCTCATCTTCATAGCAGATCAGGTTTCGGATCTCATCCACGGAAAAACGGGAACTATGCGGTTTTAACTCACCCCGGAATTTCAAAATGGTTTCATCTGCCAGATAAAGTTTGATCACATCGCCATCTTTCAGCAGTTCGCTGCCAGATGCTTTTTTATCATTTAATACAATATTCTTTTTCCGCAGCATTTTATAGACAAAGCTTTTTGGCGCTTTATCCAGATATCGGAACACGATTTTATCCATTCGTGTTCCGGCATTCTGCGGTTCAATAATGATTTCTTTCAAAATGTTCCTCAATTTGCCGCTCAGATTCAGACAGTGAGCCGGAGTTATCAATCACAAAACTACATGCTTCCCGGAATTCCTCATCTGACAACTGCGCAGCGATTATGCTCTCAGACTTTTCTCGTGAATAACCCCTGTTGTCCATCAAACGTTGTATACGCACTTCTTTATCCGCAATGACTGCCCAAAGTTCATCAAGGATCTCCGGATAACCATCCTCGATCAAAAGAGCCGCTTCCAGAACAATCAGTTTTTCCGGATATTTTTTGCAGATCTCATTTTTTTCTTTAATGATCGCTTTTTTCACCAATGGGTGAACAATTTGATTCAGAGCGAGTAATTTTTCATCATCCTGAAAAACGATTGCAGAAAGCTTCTGACGGTCTATTTCCTGATCTTCTCCAAGAATCTCATCGCCAAATGTCTGTATGATCTTTCGATAAGCGCTTTTCCCTTTGCACATCAGATCTTTTGCCACATCATCAGCCATGATCAGATGCGCATCATACTTGTCTTTTAAGATTTTCAGGATCGTGGATTTCCCTGCTCCGACCCCGCCTGTAATTCCAATAAACATATTAGTGTGCCTCAAACCAGTCTTTGCCGATGTTCACATCCACTTCCAGTGGGACTTTCAGTGTCACAGCCTCTTTCATTTTCGTATAAAGAAGATCTTTCACAATCTCCTGCTCTTCTTCCGGTGCTTCGATCAGGAGTTCATCATGGACCTGCAGCACGATCCTGGCTTTCAAATTATGCTCTAACAGCGCTTTTTCCACCTGGATCATGGCAATCTTTATCACGTCTGCAGCAGTGCCCTGAATCGGCGCATTCATCGCGGCTCTTTCTCCAAATGCCCTTTGCATAAAGTTGCTGGATGAGAGCTCTGGAATTGGACGGATCCGACCAAACAAAGTTCTGGTCACACCATCCATCTTTGCACTCTTTACTGTATTATCCAGATATTCCTTTACTTTTGGATAAGTTGCAAAATACTGTTTAATGTATTCCGATGCTTCTTTTCTGGAAATACTCAGGTCTTCACTAAGGCCAAAGGAACTGATGCCGTAAACAATACCAAAATTAACAGCCTTTGCATTTCTGCGCTGTTCCTTTGTCACTTCATCAAGCGGAACATGAAAGACCTTGGAAGCAGTGATCTTATGAATATCGGAATCACTCTTATAACTTTCGATCAAGTTTTCATCTCCGGAAAGATGTGCTAAAAGACGCAGTTCAATTTGCGAATAGTCTGCATCCAGGAATACACAGCCTTCTTTTGCAACAAATGCTTTTCTGATTTCCTGTCCCAGTTCATTGCGGATCGGAATATTCTGCAGATTTGGATCCGTTGAGCTGATACGACCGGTTGCTGTAATCGTTTGATTAAACGTACCGTGGATTCTGCCGTCTTCTTCAATAAAGTTTACCAATCCTTCCGCATAAGTGGATCTGAGTTTGGTCACCTGTCTGTATTTCAGGATCTGATTCACAAACGGGAATTCATCTGCAAGTTTTTCCAACACATCTGCAGATGTGGAATAACCTGTTTTTGTTTTCTTTCCATGTGGAAGCTTCATTTTTTCAAACAGGATAATGCCAAGCTGTTTTGGAGAATTGATATTAAACTCTTCCCCCGCTTCCTGATAGATCTGTTTTTCCAGATCCTGTGTCATGGAAAGGAGCTGATCAGAAAAGTTCTTCAGCGACTGCCTGTCAACACGAATTCCTTCTCTTTCCATGTAGTATAAAGAATAAGTCAGCGGCATCTCCATCTGAAGGAAAAGATCCCACATTTCTTCCCGGATCAACTGGTCCTTCAAAGGAATATATGCCTTATAAGCGCTGCGTGATGCAAACGCAGCAATCTTTATACACTCATCATGTGATTCCGGATCTGCAAGTGCCTGCTGAATGGTTTTCTTCCCGATCAGATCTTCTTTTGAAGGTAAGATTTTGCCGCAATAATCTTTGGAAACTGAGTCATAAGTATAGCGTGAGATCAGAGGATTCAGCAGATAAGCCATAATCCCCAAGTCATAAATAGAATCAGACCGCAGATCCCTGCAGTCTAATGCATGAAGCATATCTTTTAAGTCATAAACACAGATATCGATCCCCGAAAACAGAAATGGCAGGATGCAGGAAGCATCGCCTTCCATGACGTAAGTTTTTTCTTCCGGAGAATCGTTTTCGATATCCGTAAATGTTAAGCCTAATAGAGAGAGATCCTCGTCCACGAACAATCCAATGTGACTCTTGTTTTTTTCGGAGACCGACTCTGCAATCTCCAGGATCTCTGTCAGATCATCCGGTGAAAGTAAGTTGAATTCAGTATCTGTATTGGCTTTGCTCTGCGCACTGTCAAAACGTTCCAGAAGTTTATTCAGTTCCAGCCGCTTATAAAGCTCATAGGATGCAGGGTTGTAAAACTCACTTTCATCATTGATCTTTGCTTCGTGGTAGTCCATCACAACCGGACTGTCCACTTTGATCGTTGCCAATTCCAGACTCATCCGTCCCTGATCGATATATTCCTTCAGGTTTTCTCTGGCTTTAT
Source organism: Lachnospiraceae bacterium (assembly GCA_045577235.1). Taxonomy (GTDB): domain Bacteria; phylum Bacillota; class Clostridia; order Lachnospirales; family Lachnospiraceae; genus RGIG5612. The sequence continues at coordinate 3,992 of JAZNHY010000130.1, read as the reverse complement.
TTGGCTTGATCTCATCAACATGAGCGTATGCATTCTCTAATGAATGATACTGAACGATCAGATTCGTTGCTGTTTTTTCTCCGATTCCAGGAATACCAGGAATGTTATCAGAAGAGTCTCCCATCAAAGCTTTTAATTCAATAAACTCCTGTGGAGTGACCTGATAAGTATCCAGAACGTCTTTGGCAAAGTAATACTCAATTTGCGTCATTCCGGATTTTGTCTTAGGAATGGCCACCAGGGTTGTATCAGAAGCAAGCTGGAGAAGATCCCGGTCGCCGGAGAGGATCACAACTTCTGTTCCTTCTTTTTCAGCCATCTTGGCGTATGTACCGATCACATCATCTGCTTCGTACCCGGCAAGTTCTGCTGTCTTGATATGCATGCTCTGCAGGACTTCTTTTAAGACAGGCACCTGTTCATGCAGCTCTTCCGGCATTCCCTTCCGGTTTCCTTTATAGGCATCATACATTAAATGACGGAATGTTTTTTCCCGAACATCAAAAGCCACAATGACATAATCCGGCTGAATTTTAGAATAAGCATTAAAAAAAATGTTCAGAAATCCGTAGATCGCATTCGTATGAAGACCATCAGAATTGGTAAGAGGCGGAACCCCGTAAAAGGCTCTGTTGACAATACTGTGACCATCGATTAATAAGATTTTTTCTTTCGTATTTTCCATGGGTTCATTATACTTCAGACAAAATCCATTGGCAATTTGTATTCATAAGAATATAATAAGCTCATGGAAAAAAACGGCAGAAGATCGGGAATAAGCACCTTTTTTTCATTCCTGTTTATCCCGCTTTCTCTGATTTATTATGAAATCCTGTTAAAGATTCTGTCCGGGCAGCATTTCTTGCTGCCTGATATTTGCGCCATGGTTTTGACCTCTGTGGCAGCAGGAAGTTTTTTTTACCTGGTTTTTACCCTTTTTCGTTCAAATAAGGCCAGCAGGTGGCTGGCACTGCTCTTTCTGGAGATTGCTGCTCTCTTGTTCCTTCTTTCATATTTTGTGTTTGATTCCTTTAAAGTATTCAACGACATTCAAACAATTGCAGAAGGTGCAGGCGGGATTGCGAATGAATTCGGTTCAGCCGTATGGACTGTCGTTCTGAAAGGCTACTGGATCATCCTTCTTTATGAAGTCCCTGTGATCCTTTTTGTCCTTTTCTTTTTCGTCTTACATATTCTGCATCTTGACCAGGCAAAAAAGAGGATCCGCTGGATCCTGTTGCTTGTTTTCCTTGTGTTTGAAGCATCGGGGATCCTGCTGATGATGCGGAATGATAACTATGCCAGAAGACTGACCCGAAACTATAATTTCAATCTTGTCACGCAATCCTTCTCACTCCAGACGGCCTACAAGACAGATGCGATTTATCTTGTTTTCGGCAATCCTTTCCGTTCTTCTTTTTATAACGGATATCAATATTTGGATGATTCATCATCGGACAGGACCACTTATGGTGTCCAGGAACTGGACCTTACATTCCAGAATACAACAAATAAAAAGATTCTAAAATTGAACGATTATGTTTCTTCCCTAACCCCATCTTCCAGGAATGAGTACACCGGTTTGTTCAAAGGGAAAAATATCATCTTTATATCAGCGGAATCTCTTTCTACAGAAGTAATACGTCCTGATCTGACACCAACATTATACAAACTGAAAACGGAAGGGATTCTATTTGAGGACTTTTACCAGCCATATTACAACAGCAGCACTGCAACTGGAGAGTTTGCAAATTTAATGGGACTTGTCCCAACTTCCGGCATGCGATCCTTTACATCTACAATTGGAAAAGAATTATACTTTACGATCGGAAACGAAACATTACGCCGGGGATATCACAACATTGCTTATCACAACGGAACGGTTGAGTATTACAAACGGTATCTGACACACCCAAATTTTGGATATTCTACCTTTATTGCGCAGGGAAACGGCATGGAAGAAGGGCTTTCAGGCACATGGCCGGAAAGTGATCTGGAAATGTTCCAATACTCCCTGCCACAGTATATTGATGATGAGCCTTTCTGCATTTATTACATGACATTGACCGCTCATTTTCCGTATTTTAAGAATTTGTCAGTCATGAATGAGCAATATGGTTCTTTGGTAGAAAACGAAGGTTTTTCGGATGTTTTGGAGGCATATTTTACCGATATGATCGATTTTGACAGAGGATTGGCATATCTTCTGGATGAACTGGAAAAGAAAGGAATTGCGGATGATACGGTCCTTGTGATCAGCCCGGATCATTTCCCTTATGGCTTAACCAAAAGTGATTCTTATGGTACAGATAAGGATTATTTACCGGAGTTATTCGGCTTCGATCCAGCTAATGAGATCGTGCGGGATCATAACAGTCTGATCATATGGTGTAAATCATTAGAAAAAAAGGCTCCGATCATCATTTCAGAGCCTGTGTACAGTGTAGATATCCTGCCTACATTATTAAACTTATTTGATTTAGAATACGATTCCCGTCTTCTGGCCGGTCGCGATGTATTTTCTGATGCCCTTCCTCTTGTGATCTGGCCGGATTACTCATGGATCAGCGACAAAGGATATTATCTTTCTGAAACGGACACGTTTGTTCCAAAAGATGGAGAAGAAATCCCGGATGGTTATCTGCAGAATGTTCAGATCATCGTATCGAATAAAATGAACTTCTCTACTCTGGCATTGGAAGAAGATTATTACCGGTATCTTTTCCCTTAAAAGAACTGCTCTGCCTCTTCTATATATTCGTACATATTTTCATAAACTCCGGATGCCAGTGCAACGATCCCGATGATCAGACATAAAACGACAAAGATCAGTCCGACAATACATAAGATCCTGCCGACTCTGGCAAGACGGAAATTAGACAGCTGCAAAGATTTTGACCCCATAATGATTCCGACAATCGCCATAGCCAGGAAAATGACTCCCAAGATCTGTCCAACGATTGGCAGGATGCCAACCCAGCTCCAAACGATCGAGATCAATCCAAAAACAAAACTGATAATGCCGAATACTTTGGCTTTTGGCGGAAGTGCCGGGGTGCTCTGCGGCTGCATATTGGTATATACCTTCTGTGGTTCCGGCTGCGTATAGAAGGATTCTTCTTCCGAATAGGATTCAGGCTGGCTGAAGTTTTCCGGTTCTTTATATGTATCAGGAGCAGAATATACTTCTACCGGCTTATCCGGAGCGTTTGCGAATTGTTTTCCACATCCGGAACAAAATTTAGCATCTGTATCATTCAGCGTTCCGCAAGTACTGCAATATCTCATTTAAAATCCTCCAAAAAATGTTCTTTACTTTTATTTCAAAATCTATGATAATACTAAAGTCGTGCAGGTGTGGCGGAATGGCAGACGCATCAGACTCAAAATCTGACGAGGGCAACCTTGTGTGGGTTCAAGTCCCACCACCTGCATTTATTCCCAGGGCCATAAGGCTTAGGGAGCCCACGCGGCTTAGAGCGTATCAAAAGGACTCGAAAGAGTTCTTTCTTTATTTATTCCGTCAAATTTTCACAGAATTCTTTGATACGATCCATACCTTTATCAATTTCAGAAACAGAAATCGCATAAGATAAACGGAAATGATCAGAAAAGCCAAAATCATCGCAAGGAATGATTGCTACATAATAATCTTCAATCAGGAATTTTCCTATATCAGCAGCACCTGTGATCTCCTGGCCTTTATATTTCTTTCCAATCAGTTCAGACGCATCAACGAACACATAAAAGGCTCCTTTTGGCTCGATGGCTGAAAGTCCTTCAATATCGCAGACCCTGTCATAGGTATATTTTCTTCTTTCGTCAAAAGCGGCATTCATTACACGTACACATGTCTGGTCACCGGAAATAGCGGCCAAAGCAGCCATCTGGGCGATGGAGTTCGGGTTAGATGTCTGATGAGACTGAACGCTTCCCATGACCTTTGCAATTTCTAATGGTGCACCGGCATATCCGATACGCCATCCGGTCAT
>JAZNHY010000129.1:0-7693 GCA_045577235.1 Lachnospiraceae bacterium | reverse complement strand
GTTTTTCTGAACTGAAAGGGCATGGAAGCAAACGGATAAAGGGGTGTCCGGCTTCCAATGATTGGAAAGGAGATACGGTATGGACATTAAGGCAAAAGTTGAAGAGATCCTGGCAAAGGTAAAAGGCGATGAGGGATTCATTGCAAAATTCAAAGAGGATCCGATCAAGGCAATCGAAGCAATTATCGGCAAAGATCTGCCGGATGAGCAGCTGAAAGCTATCGTAGAAGGCGTCAAAGCAAAATTGTCACTGGATAAAGATGGCGACGGCAAGCTGGATGTTGTAGAAGGCCTTGGAGAAAAAGCCGGCGACATCGGCGGCAAGATCAAAGATGCAGTTGGCGGCCTTGGAGAAAAAGCTGGTGATCTGAAAGATAAGGTCGGAGATACAGCTGGCGATATCGGTGAGAAGATCGGTGATATTGCAGGCGGTATTGGCGAGAAACTGGGCGGTATCTTTAAAAAAGACTGACACTGCAGAGGAACCTTAAACAGGATTCTAATAATAACTACTAATCAGGAGAAAACAGCGCTGCACGGAACTGACACAAATAAGTCAAGAAGAATACTGGCAGGCATCATCGGATTGATGGTGCTTGTCATTGCGCTGTTTTCTGCCTGGCTGATTGCTGCAGAATCAGACCATGACTGCCATGGGGAAGACTGCCCGATCTGCGAATGCATTCAGACCTGCGAAAACACGATCCGCCAGATAGGAGGGGGCGTTGCCTTTGCGGCAGCAGTTGTCCTTCCTGCAATCATATTTGTTCTTTTTTCATTTCATTTATTCGGTGCGTTTCTTTCTGAAACGCTCATTTCAAAAAAAGTCAGATTGAATAATTGACCAACCTCATCCAGGGAAGAGGAATATCTTTTATGGGATACTCCTTATTTGCGTATCAAAAAATAATTGGAGGTTTATCAATTGAAAAAAATTATAGCAGTGATGCTTGCTGCGATTTTATGTATTGGCTGTTTTTCAGCATGCAGTTCGCAGGAAGCATCAAAAAAGGAAGATACAGATAAGATTCAGATCGTTACAACGATTTTTCCGGAATATGACTGGGTCATGAATATTCTTGGGGAGAATCCTGCAGACGCAGAGGTCACATTGATCCTGGACAGTGGCGTAGATCTGCACAGTTTCCAGCCGACAGTAGAAGATATCCTGACGATCTCCAAATGTGACCTTTTCATTTACGTGGGAGGAGAGTCGGATGACTGGGTATCCGATGTTCTGCAGGAAGCGTTCAATCAGGACATGGTCGTTGTGAATCTGCTGGAAGTCCTTGGTGATGTCGTGAAAGAGGAGGAGATCATTGAAGGAATGCAGGCAGAAGAACATGGACATGAAGAGAACGAACATGAAGAAGCGGAACACGAAGAAGAGCATGAACACGAAGAGGCAGAATATGATGAACATGTCTGGCTGTCTTTGCGCAATGCTGTTGTGCTGACGGAAAAAATCTCAGAACTGATCCAGACGCTGGATCAGGAACACGCAGATGTATATGATGCCAATGCGAAGGCCTATATAGAAAAACTCAAAAACCTGGATCAGGATTATGCCAAGGCTGTTTCTGATGCATCTGTTTCTACACTCCTTTTCGGAGATCGTTTTCCATTCCGGTATCTGGTTGATGATTATGGCCTGTCTTATTATGCAGCTTTTGTCGGATGCTCCGCAGAAACAGAAGCCAGCTTTGAAACGGTTACATTTCTTGCACAAAAAGTAGATGAACTGTCCCTTCATACCGTCATGACGATCGAAGGGACGGATCACAGGATCGCAGAGACGATCATTCAAAATACACGATCGAAAGATCAGCAGATCCTTACGATGGATTCCATGCAGTCCACAACAGCAAAAGACATTGCTGCCGGAATGACATACCTTTCGATCATGGAAAAGAATCTTACGGTTCTTAAGAATGCTTTGCAATAGGAGGATGCAATGACTTTGCTTACTGTCCGAAATTTATCATTGGGTTATGGATCCTCAGCGATTGCCGAGGGACTGAATTTTACGGTGAATGAAGGAGACTATCTCTGTATCGTGGGAGAAAACGGCTCTGGAAAATCCACCCTGATGAAGACCTTACTGCATCTGCAGGCTCCCATTGCCGGAGAGATTTTGATCGGAGACGGGCTGCAGAAAAATGAGATCGGTTATCTGCCGCAGCAGACGGTTGTCCAAAAAGATTTTCCTGCTTCTGTACAGGAAATTGTTCTTTCCGGCTGTCAGGGGCGCTGCGGACTGAGGCCGTTCTACAGCAAAGAAGAAAAACGGCTAGCGAAAGAAAACATGGAACGCATGGGCATTGCCGATCTGGCAAAAAAGAGCTACCGGAAACTATCCGGCGGGCAGCAGCAAAGGGTCCTGCTTGCAAGAGCATTATGTGCAACACAAAAAGTACTGCTTTTAGACGAACCTGTTTCCGGGCTTGATCCAAAGGTGACAGCAGAAATGTACAGCCTGATTGAAGAATTGAACAAGGATGGCATCACCATCATCATGATCAGTCATGACATATCTGCAGCTGTCCGATATGCCAGCCATATTCTGCATATTGGTACCACTACGTTTTTTGGAACGCGGGAAGAGTACCTTGAGAGTGATGCTGGGAAACTGTTTTTAGCACAACAGAAAGGTGGTGAGGAGTAATGCTGGATAAACTGGTAATGTATTTGCAATATCCATTTGTCCAATATGCGCTGATCGTCGGAGTATTGATCGCTCTTTGCTCCTCACTTCTGGGCGTAACACTGGTATTGAAACGGTTCTCCTTTATTGGCGATGGGTTATCGCACGTTGCATTTGGTGTAATGGCTATTGCAGCCGTTCTGAACCTGACAAATGACATGCTTCTGGTGCTGCCCGTCACAGTCCTTTGCGCGATCCTGCTTTTGCGTACAGGACAAAATGCCAAAATAAAAGGAGATGCGGCAATCGCAATCATCTCTGTTGTGGCTTTGGCGTTCGGCTATCTTATCATGAATGTTTTCTCCACTTCGGCGAATATTTCAGGAGATGTCTGCAGCACCTTATTTGGCTCGACGTCTATTCTTACGCTGAACAAAAGAGAAGTCTGGATCAGCGTAGCGCTTTCGATCGTTGTCATCGTCATCTTTGTTTTGCTTTACAATAAAATCTTTGCTGTAACATTTGACGAAGATTTTTCAAAGGCAACGGGCGTCAGGGCAGAAGCATACAATCTGATAACCGCAGTTGTTATTGCTGTGATCATTGTATTGGCCATGAAACTTGTGGGATCGCTCCTGATTTCTGCGTTGATCATTTTCCCGGCTCTGACGGCTATGAGGCAGTTCCACAGTTTTAAAAGTGTAACTATATGTGCTGCGATCCTTTCGGTCGCCTGTACCTTTTTGGGGATGATCATTTCTATCCTGGCGGGTACTCCGGTGGGCTCCACGATCGTTGCAGTGGATGCAGTGGTGTTTGTGATCTGTTATCTGGCAGGAAGAATTGCAGGAGGTACAAAATGAAAAGATGGATTAGTGTTATTCTCGGGTTGATCGTTGCTGCCGCTTTAGCAGGCTGTGGAAACAGCGGCGCATCCAGTAAAACCGGCAATCAGCCGGCAGGCGTTAATGATGTGCTGGAGGCACAAATGGCCGTGGAAGATAACAAGGAAAAAAGCGACGCATCAGGAGAAAAAGAAACACCAGCACAGACGCAGGATGATCCTTCCAATACAAATACTTCAAATGTCTCCGGAGAAAGTGCAGAAGGACTGGATGTAGACCTGACGGTTCTTTCCAGTACGATGATTTATTCCAAAGTCTTTGACATGATGACTTACCCGGAAGATTACATGGGCAAAACCATAAAAGTGAAAGGTCTGTTTTCTTACTATTATGATGAGGCAACAGGAAATGAATATTTCGCCTGCCTTGTACCGGATGCCACCGCATGCTGTGCACAGGGAATCGAATTCGTTCTGAAAGGGGACCCGGTCTATCCGGACGATTACCCTGAACTTGGGGACGAAATCTGCGTGACAGGAGTTTTTGATACTTATAAAGAAGGGGAGTATACGTACGTTACACTCCGCCAGGCAGAGTTTTCGTAAACAAGATCTTAAAACCAAAAAGCCCGGCTGCTGCGTGATACAGCACCGGGCTTTTTAATGCTTTGAAATATGTTATCTAAAAATTATTTAGATCTTTCCTTCAGCCACTCGATGATGCCAGGAATGATTTCCTTGCGGGATCTGGAAGAAGTAAACATTCCAATGTGGCCCGTTGCGAAATGCAGGAAAGTCTTGTCTTTGCTTCCAAGTGCATCCATGAACGGCTCGCTTGCGGACAGTGGAACCAGATGGTCTCTGTCAGCACATGCGCAGAGAACAGGAACCTTAATGTTCTTCAGGTTTACGTTCTTGCCGCCAAGTTCAAGCTCACCTTTGATCAGCTTGTTGTCCTGATACATATCCTTGATGAACTGGGACAGAGTAGCGCCAACCTGTGCCGGGCTGTCGAATGTCCATTTCTCCATACGGATGAAGTTTGTCAGATAGTCTTTGTCCATCCACTTGTCTGTCATGCCGACGTATTTATCCATCGTCAGAGCCAGCGGTTTCAGGATCAAGTAAGCAACGTTCATAACATCGCCAGGAACAACACCGTCATAAGCTTCGATCAGGGAATCGATGTTCATGAAGCGGCTCCAGCGGAACAGCATACCGTCGTTGGAAGAGAAGTCGATCGGAACAACCAGAGTAACCAGGTTTTTGATCTTCTCCTGATGCAGTGCCGTGTAGATGGTAGAGAAGGTACCACCCTGGCAGATGCCGAGGATGTTGATCTTATCTTTCTTTGTCTCTTTGCGGATGTAATCCACACACTCGTCCATATACCAGTTGATGTGGTCATCAAGTGTCAGATACATATCTTCTGCTGTCGGATAGCCCCAGTCGATGATGTAAACATCCAGACCAGCTTCCAGGAAGCTCTTGATCACGCTGCGGTCCGGCTGCAGATCAAGCATGTACTGGCGGTTGACCAGTGCATAGGTGATCAGCAGAGGAACTTTTACTTTTTTGCTTGCAGGAACCAGCGGAACATAGTGGAACAGTCTCATTTTTCCGATGCGGAGAACTTCTTCTTTCTCCAGCTGATCGCTTGCGACATCTTCCGGTTTCAGGCTGAGCAGAGTTTTCATTCCTTCCAGGATGTTATCCTGCATTTCCTGCATCTGCTCCATGTATTTCTTAGGGTCAAACTGCTCGGTAAGAGCGACAGCATTTTCCATCCAGTCTTTCTGGAATTCCTGATACTGTGCAAGGCTTTTTTCAAAAATATTCTCGCTCATTATTTCTTACCTCCCTTTTCTTCTAAAGCAGCTACTGCTTTCTTTAAATCGCGGACTTCTTTACGCAGATCGTAAACCGTTCTGTAAAGGCTCTTCATATCTGTGTTTGTCGGGATCGGTAAGAATGCAAGCATGCGCTCGTAAACTTTGTTCTGTGCGATCATGTACTGTGCATATCTGTCAGAGAAGTCATCAAAAACTTTTGCAAACTCATCAGTTGAAAGAAGTTTCTCGTATGCATCTTCTGTAACGGAATACCATACATTGTAGAAATCACGGAAGGTTGTCAGGGAAACGCCTTCTTTCAGGTTCTCCTGAACTTTTTCTGCGATCTTCTCAAAGCTTTCCTGTCCGGTCTTGTTGATGACTGCCATCAGCTCGCCCATGGAGATCATAGCTTTGTTCCATGTATTCATAGCTTTCATGTAGTCTTCGTTTGCTTCGCGGTTCAGGCCCATGCCGTAGATGGTGAAGTATTTTTCAACGCTCTCAGCATATTTGTCCTGATACTGTTTGAAGAAGTCAATGTAAGCATCCGGATCACCTTTTGCAAGACGCTCCATGATATCAGCATCAATCTCAACCCATGGAGATACGAACTGTTTGTAATACTCGACCATCATGTTCATGAAGTCAGTCGGTTTTGCCAGGAATGCCTGAACGTTCTCCGGGAACAGACCCTTCAGAATGTCAGCCATAACATCGTTGAACTTCTGCTGGAAATCCTGAACCATAGCGGTCGGATCACCAAAGCTCTTCCACATATCGAATACCTTTGTGAAAGCTTCAAAGCCAGGAACCTTGAACGGAGCCAGCTCAGCGAATTTTTCCGGATTCGGCATCATCTTTGCGAAAGAATCCCAGTAGTTGTTCATTCCCGGGAACATGGACGGGAATGATTTCCAGTACTCGCTCATGTTCGGAAGCATCTTCTGGAAGTTCTGCCAGTACTCACCCATGTTCGGCATGTTCTCGGTGAAGCCTTTCCAGTACTCCATGAACGGATTCTTCTCAGCAAATTCTTTCCATGTTTCCATCATTTTTGCAGCGTCCGCGAAGTTTTTCCAATAGTCCATCATCTGTGCTGCGGTTGGCATGTTCTTGAAATAGTCCATACCAGGCATTTTGTCAGCAAAGTCTTTCCAGTAATCCATAACCGGATTCATAGCTGTGACAGCTGGCATGGAAGATGCCATAGTCTTCCAATAGTTCTCTACGTTCGGAACCATTGCTTCCATTGCCTTGGTGTATGTTTCTGCACCAGGAATGTTCTTAGCGATTGCTTTGTAAGCGTCGCTGTTCAGCATCTGATCCATGTTGTCATTCCACAGTTTGAAAAACTGCTCCTGATAATCCATAAACGGATTGTTGCTCATGTTTATTTCCTCCTACTTAATTAAAAAACTGCGGGTTAGTTAGCTTTTGGCGGCATAACAGTTGCCGTTCCTTTGATAACAACATCACCATTCTGATTGGTAACGGTAGTGTCAAGGATTAGTCTGTTCTTTTCTTCGATTTTCTCTGTGACAGTTGCAGTAGCTGTAACCGTATCGCCAATAAATACCGGTTTCACAAATTTGAGTTCCTGTCCCAGGTAGATCGTGCCAGGTCCCGGAAGATGCATTCCCAGTACACAGGAGATAAATCCTGCAGAGAGCATACCGTGTGCGATGCGCTGTCCGAACATGCCTTCTTTTGCTGCTTCAGCATTGATGTGTGCCGGATTCATGTCACCACTGATACCTGCATACAGGATGATGTCAGTTTCAGTAACTGTCTTGGTGAATGATGCGGAATCGCCAACCTGAATAGTATCAATTGTTCTCATAGTTGTTCCTCCTAAAAAATTTATGCGTGGTGCAATTTTCTGTTCCTAAAAATTACGCGACTAAAAAACATAAGGCGAGACTCGCCCAGCCTTATACAAAATATTAATATCTTTTTTTTGAAAGCACAACAGACTATTAAGCGCCAAATGACTACAAAACAACGGTTTTTTTGAAACTGTTGATTAATTTCGACAGCTTTTAGTAATTTTTCATAAAAAATTTTTCGATTTTTGTATGTGTCGTAAAAATTCGGCATTTTTATTTTTAAATTTTGAATCAGGTCATTCAGACAAAAAAACAGTTGCATACTGACGGATTATCTTTAGAATAAAATCGACAAAAGAAACAGGATGGAAAAAATGGAACAATACAAACAACAGATCATTGAGACAGAACGAATAAAGACCGCTTATTACCGGGTAGGAGAAGGAAACAAAAAGAAACTGCTTGTGTTACATGGCAATCTTTCCTCCTCGGTATTTTTTATGCCGCTTGCGCCATATCTGGAAAAAGACTATGACATCGCGGT
>JAZNHY010000128.1:0-3313 GCA_045577235.1 Lachnospiraceae bacterium | reverse complement strand
AGAAAGCATGGCTGCATGCGCCATGCTCCCTTTGATATCCTGCTGATACATCCGGGAATCAAACCGGATGGAGGAATTAAAATCATCTGCTAATTTATCTGTTTCTCCGCTGGTCCTTCCAGCCCACATCTTTGCCATATCGTTCTCCGTTATTCTTTATTCCGGCGCCTTCTGCATATGGTTGATATCTACCAGTTCCACGTTGGCAGGGGTAAACCGGCTCATCATGATATCTGCCAAAGCCGTTACCGTATCCAATGCGGTCAGACACGGGATGCCCAGCTGCATGGCTTTCCGGTGCAGCACAGTGTAGTCACCGATGGGTGCGTCCTTTACGGCTCCGGTATAAACAATATACTGTATTTTCCCTTCTTCCATCAAGTCCGTGATCTCATTGCTTTCTGTTGCATTGGCAACGGAATGTACCGGGATACCTGTCGTGTGGATGGAAGCAGCCGTTCCACTGGTTGCATAGATGTCCATGCCCAGATCATAGAACCGTCTAGCGAAGGAATGGATTTCTTCATAATCATGCTCTTCCACACTCAGAAGAACGCCGATCCGCTTGTTGCTGTAGATTGCCGGAACAGCAAGAGCTGCTGCATTCAACCCCTTAAAGAGTGCTTCTGCCTTAGTCTTTCCAATACCCAGCACTTCTCCGGTGGATTTCATTTCCGGACCCAAAATAGAGTTCGCATCGTTCAGCTTTTCGAAGGAGAAGACTGGTACTTTCACTGCAAAGTAAGGCGGTACTTTGACCAGCTTTGTTCCGTAACCCAGATCTTTCAGCTTTGCACCGAGCATGACCTTTGCCGCCAGATCTACCATAGGAACATCTGTCACCTTACTGATATAAGGAACCGTTCTGGAGGCTCTTGGGTTGACTTCGATCACATACAGCTCGCCGTCGTAGATCAAGTACTGAATATTGACCAGTCCTCTTGTCTTCAGCGCCAGTGCCAGTTTTTCGGAGATGTCGCAGATCTTCTGCTGGAACTGATCGGTCAGATTATACGGAGGGTAAACGGCAATGGAATCACCGCTGTGTACGCCCGCACGTTCAATATGTTCCATGATACCCGGGATCAGCACGTCCTCACCGTCGGAGATGACATCTACTTCCAGTTCAATACCCGGCATATATTTATCGATCAGCACCGGATTATCAATGCCTCCGGATAAGATCTTTTTCATATAACTTTCGGTCTGCTGCGGTCCACGGGAGATGGTCATATTCTGTCCGCCGATCACGTAGGAAGGACGCAGAAGAACCGGGTATCCAAGTGTTTCGCCTGCCTGCAGCGCTTCTTCCAGTGTATTGACGCCCATTCCCTTTGGTCGGGAAATGCCAAAGGTCTCCAAAAGTGCGTCAAACCGCGCACGATCTTCTGCAATATCAATGCTCTCCGCAGATGTTCCCAAAATCTGCACACCCTGACTGTCCAAAAACTGTGTCAGCTTGATAGCAGTCTGGCCGCCAAATGCGACGACTACGCCAACCGGTTTCTCCACATGAATGATATTCATGACATCTTCCGGTGTCAGCGGTTCAAAGTACAGACGGTTTGCCGTATCATAGTCCGTCGATACCGTCTCCGGGTTATTATTTATGATCACGACATCATAACCCAGTTCCTGCAGAGTCCAGACACAGTGAACCGAACTATAGTCGAACTCGATGCCTTGTCCGATCCGGATCGGGCCGGAGCCCAAAACAACAATGACGTCCTTGCCGCTGCGTGCAAAAGTGCGTGCCTCGCAATTCTCATCCTCTTTTCCGTCTGCACTCACATAAGAATAGAAGTACGGATGATCTGTGCCGAATACTGCAGAACAGGTCTTCACAATTTTATAACCAAAGGAATAACTTTCTGTTTCCGGTTCGCCTTCCTTTGTATATTTGAAATCACAGATGCCTGTGAAATGATCTCCGCTGATTTTCCGAATGGCGGAATCTGTATATCCCAGCTGTTTTCCTGCCAGAATGTTTTCTTTTGTTGCGCCTTCTTTTGCCAGCTTCTCCTCATAGTCTGCCAGGTTTTTAAACTTCTGCAGGAAATAAGGATCGATCATCGTAAACGCATAGATCTCCTCCAGCGGCATGCCGGATTTGATGGCTTCAAAGACGGTAAAGATCCTGCGGTCGTCCTGGTCCAGAAGACGTTCTTTTAATGGTTTGTCATTGATTGGTGCGGCATTAAATGTCTCCAGCCCAATCTCCGCACCACGGACAGCTTTCATCATAGCCATCTCAAAGGTCGGCGCAATGGACATGACCTCGCCTGTTGCTTTCATCTGTGTGCCCAGTCTTCTGCTGGATCCGGCAAATTTATCAAACGGCCATTTCGGGAATTTCGCGACAATATAATCTACCGCCGGCTCAAATCCATCCAGAGAATCTCCGGTGACCGGATGTTTGATCTCCGCCAGAGTATAACCCAGCGCCAGTTTTGTCGTGATCTTTGCAATCGGATAACCGGTCGCCTTGGAAGCCAGGGCCGAGGAACGGGAAACGCGCGGATTGACCTCGATCACCGCGTACTCACTTCCGTCAGGCTTTAACGCAAACTGGCAGTTGCATCCGCCGATCACTCCGATAGAAGTAACAATATCCAATGCGGCCTGCCGCAGCATGGCAAACTCACGATCTGTCAGCGTCAGGGCTGGTGCTACGACAATAGAATCACCGGTATGAATGCCCACCGGATCCACATTTTCCATGGAGCAGACAATGGTGGCGGATCCTGTATGATCCCGCATTGTTTCAAACTCAATTTCTTTCCATCCCGAAATACATTTCTCAACCAGGATCTGCGTGATCGGGGACATATCCAATCCCGTCTTTGCAATTGTTTTTAATTCTTCTTCATTTGCTGCGATACCGCCTCCGGTACCTCCCAGGGTAAAGGCAGGCCGCACGATAATCGGATAACCAATCTTTTCTGCGATCACCAGTGCTGAATCCACATCTTCCGCAATATCAGAAGGCACACACGGCTGGCCGATAGCCTGCATTGCGTCACGGAACTTTTCACGGTCTTCTGCTTTATTGATAGCTTCCACATCTGTGCCCAGCAGCTTCACACCGTATTTATCTAACGTCCCATTTTCCTTCAGCTGCATGGAAATTGTCAGGCCGCTCTGCCCTCCAAGTCCTGCAATCAGTCCGTCTGGACGCTCTTTTTCAATGACACGCGCCACCATCTCTGCATTTAATGCTTCCAGATAGATCTCGCTTGCCAGATGTTTATCGGTCATAATGGTTGCAGGATTGGAATTGACCAGCACAACGTCCAGTCCTTCTTCTTTCAGG
>JAZNHY010000127.1:0-6114 GCA_045577235.1 Lachnospiraceae bacterium | reverse complement strand
AGGAAATGTGTCAAAAACTGATTGAGGAAATGCGCAGGCAGCAGCTGACAGAAAAGACCAGCGATTTTCTAATGGACCACCTGCCGTGGCTGTTATCAAACATAGAGGATGGGTCACTATTGGAAAATGGTATTTCACTTGTTATTTAAAAAGAGAGAGAAAATCATGAAAAACGAATTAATCGATCAGATCATTGCAATAGAATGGGAGATGTTCCAGAAAACACAGAATGTCGGAGGACGTGCATGGTGTCAGGATGACAAAGTTCAGTTTGACGCTAACCGCATGGCACAGTTTGAAATCTGGGATGAAAAAACGCTGCAGTCCTATTTGCACGATCTACAGGAAGCAGAAAGCACCGGGCAGAATCCGGTCACATTGAAATATGCTTATATGATGGAAACGACTTCTCCGGAAGAGTACGCATTATTAAAAGACAGACTTCCGGAGATCAGCGAAGAGAAGCGTTTGCTTATTGACCGCATGGCGGAAATGACGGCGTCCTGGTGCGAAGAGTTTGCAGTTCAATATCCAAACCTTGGCCGCCGCGGACGTCCTGCGCGTCCAATTCCTGAAGCACCGGGGGTCACTTCCGCACAAACTTATTGTGCAGGTGAATTATCTACTTACAGTCTGGAAACATTGAAAAATCTTTTTGAGATATATGAGCAGTACACAAAGGATCGCAAGAACCTTTTTGAAAAATCTGTAGAAAATGAAATGCGCTTCCTGTTGAATAAGAGCCTGAAAGAAATTGAATCCGAAATGAGCTTGTGATATGATAAAAAAGCAAGATTTTCATTAGTTGTTCTAAACTAATATAGAAGGAGGGTAATTTATGGGAACATGGAATGAATTCCTACAAAAAGAGGGGACACCCCCAGAGTGGCCGTATCCGGTCAAATTCGGTGAGGAGACCGAATATGATGTGGATGTTGTTGTCTTAGGCGGCGGCATTGCCGGATGCTGGGCAGCAATCACCGCAGCACGGAACGGCGCAAAAGTTGCTATTATGGATAAGGGAGATATTCGTCGAAGCGGTTCCGGCGGACCGGGCTGCGACCATTGGTGCAACGTTCCGGCCAATCCGCACAGCCGTGTGAATCCGGATGAGTGGGCAAACGATGAGATGAACACCCTTGGTGATTTCTCCAACGGTATCGGTATCGAGATCCAGTGCCGCGAGGACTTTGACACACTGCTTGAGATGGAGCAGATGGGCGGCAAGATCCGTGACACAGATGATGATTTCCTCGGCGTTGAGGGACGTTATGATGACACCAAGTTTATGTTCTCCCCGCGTTACAGCGTTGATGGACGCCTTGCACCGGCAGAAGGCTGGGGCGCACCGGGATACAACCCACCGGATCAGCGTAAAAACACCGTTATCCGTGTTTGGGGAACAACGTTCAAACCGGCATTGAAAAAAGAATGCCAGAAACTTGGCGTTATTATCCTTGACCGTACAATGGCTACCAGCGTTCTGAACGAGGGCGGCAAACAGGGCGGCCGTGTTGTTGGTGCTACAGGTATCAATGTTCGTACCGGTGAGTTTGTAATCGTTAAAGCTCCTACAGTTATCATTTCCGCTGCAGGCTTAGGATTCCTTTATACTCTGGATACTGAGCATGGCGGCATTTCTACAATGCATTCCCGTAATGAGTGTGGTGACGCAACTGTTATGGCTTGGAAAGCAGGCGCAAAGATCACGATGATGGAAGGTTCTTCACCGAGCCGTTTCTCCGGTGGTCTGAAACATAAATGGTACACCGGCGGCGCAGATGCAAGCTATGAAAATATCCCACTCGTTGACGCAGATAACAATGTTCTCCCGGCACCGAAACAGAGCTGGGAAGACGGCGGCGTTATGTTCTCCCCTAACGCTAAGGTTATTGCAGATCTTCGCGAAGGCATTAAGTCCGGAAAGTATAAACTGCCATTCTTTGCTGACTTTGCCGGAACAAAACCGGAAGAAGCACATGCAACCTGGGATCTGATGCTGACAGAAGAATCCACCACAAAAGTCATGGTCGACACCATGGAGCAGGATGGTTTTGATAAACACAAAGACCAGATCCTCAACTACACATTCATCGAGATGCAGCCAAGCCAGCAGTACCGCGATGCCGGAAGCGGCGGTGGTATCATGACTGACTGGGATCTGATGAGCAACGTTGAAGGTCTCTATGCTGCAGGCGGCAGTATGTTCTCACCTCAGGACCACAGCTACTGCGCAGCAACCGGACGTTATGCAGGCCGTAAAGCTGCAGCTTTCGCTAAGAAGACAACTCCTGGCGAGATCTGCCGTGAGCAGGTTGATGCAGAGAAGGCACGCTGCCTGGCTCCGACCAAAAACGAGACCGGTATTGACTGGAAAGAAATGAACTTTGGTATCAACCGTGTAATGCAGTATTTCGCAAGTGAGTTCAAGAATGAAACATTGCTGAACATGGGATTAGAAGAGATCGATCGTATCGAGAAGAACGCAGTTCCACAGCTTAGTGCAACGGACCCGCACAAACTGATGCGTACACTGGAAGACCTCTTCATCCTCGATTCTGCAAAGATCGTTATGAACGCTATGAAAGAGCGTCGTCTCACTTCTCCGAAACTGCGTATTGAGCGTACTGACTATCCGAATAATGATCCGGAAGAAGAGAAACACTATCTCGCACAGTATCTGAAAGATGGAGAACTCCACTTCGAGCGTATCCCGACCCGTTACTGGGGCGACCTGAAAGAGGGGTATGAAGCTCACAACCAGGATTACACCGGAGTTTATGATTATGGAAAGGAGGAGTAAACGATGAGCAATAAGGTTTATGCAATGCCAAATATCGCTACACCGAGCACACCGGTTAAGATTGATCCGGAAAAATGTATCGGCTGCAACACCTGCGTCAATACTTGCCAGATCGACGTATTTATGCCGAACCCGGAAAAGGGTAAACCGCCTATCATCCTCCATCCGGATGAGTGCTGGTATTGTGGATGCTGCCATCTGGACTGCCCAACACCTGGTGCTCTGCAGTTCAACTGGCCTCTGCCTCTGAAACCGAGATGGAGAAACAAAGAGACAGGAAAGATCAGCCAGACAAGATAACACATATCAGATTTAGCGATCATATTCAAACCCCGCGTTGTAAAACTACAGCGCGGGGTTTTGGTATGTTATAATAACACCGTCAAATTTTAAACTCCATTTAATGTTCGGCCGGTATCATCGATTGAACAAAATGAAAGAGGGCTGAGAATATGCGTATTTTACTGGCAGAAGATGAGAAGGCTCTGGCAAGAGCTGTCGCTAAAATTTTTGAAAAGAATAATTATTCGGTGGATGTTGTCTACAATGGAGAAGATGCACTGGATTATATTGAGGCTGGCAATTATGATGCCGCGGTTCTGGATATCATGATGCCTAAGATGGATGGGATCACAGTGCTCAAGAAAGTGAGAGAAGCCGGCGATCAGATTCCTATCCTGATGCTTACGGCTAAAGCTGAGATAGATGATAAGGTCCTCGGACTGGACAGTGGTGCGAATGATTATCTGGCAAAGCCTTTTGATTCCAGAGAACTCCTGGCGCGTGTCCGCAGCATCACCAGAACCAGGGCAGAGGTTGATTCCAAGCTGACAATGGGAAATATCACACTGGACCGGGCATCTTATGAACTTTCCTCTCCTACAGGCAAGTTCAAACTGGCAAATAAAGAGTATCAGATGATGGAGCTCTTTTTATCCAATCCGCACCATCTTATTTCCGCAGACAGATTTATGGAAAAGATCTGGGGTTATGACAGCGATGCCGAGATCAATGTGGTGTGGGTCTACATTTCTTATCTCCGCAAGAAACTGACAGCTTTAAAGGCAAATGTCCAGATCAAAGCATCAAGGAATGCAGGATATTCTCTGGAGGATGCAAATGATTAAGAAACTGAAAAAGAAATTCATCATTCTTTCTACGGTATCCATGCTTGTGCTTATGACAGTTCTCATTTTGGTGATGAACCTGGTCAACTACAGAACGGTTGTAGTGGAAAGCGATAAAGTGCTTTATATGCTGAGAGAGAATTCTGAACGGATGGATGGCGGATTCCCTCCTGATGGCCCAAGAACAGACTTGGAAGAAAAAGACTGGGAAGAGAAAGACCGGGACGACGACATGAGAGGACAGGGAGGAATGTTTGGCTTATCCCCTGAAGCACAGTATGAAGCACGTTTTTTTGAGGCAGATATTGCTGCTGACGGACAAGTCGTGCGTCTGGATACATCACGGATCATAGCGGTAGACAGCGACGAAGCAGACGAATACATCCAAAAAGCGATCGGCACCAGCAAAGAAAAAGGATTCATCGGAGATTTTCGGTTTATAAAAATAGATAGTGAAGATAATGGCGGAATGAAGATCATCTTCCTGGACTGCGGACGAAGACTGGCAGCATTTCACAGATTCATGCTGGTCAGCATTCTGATCGGTGTTGCCGGATGTGTTATCGTCTTCCTGGTTTTCTTATTTGCAGCAGGGCGCATCATCCGACCGATCGCAGAAAGTTATGAGAAACAGAAACGTTTTATTACCGATGCAGGACACGAGATCAAGACACCATTGACGATCATTGCTGCGAATGTGGATCTTTTAAAAGAAGATATCGGTGAAAATGAAAGCATCGATGACATTGCAGACCAGACCGAGCGGCTGTCGGAACTGACTAAAGATCTGGTATTCCTTTCTAAGATGGAAGAGCCTGACAGACAGCTGGTGAAAGTAGATTTTCCTGTTTCAGATCTGGTTTCGGAAACGGCATCTTCCTTTGCTGCAGTAGCACAGGCACAGAAAAAAGAATATCAGATCAGCGTGCAGCCTTCTCTTACCATGAATGGTGCACCGGAAGAGATAAGAAGACTTGCTTCCATATTGATAGAAAATGCGATGAAGTATTCTCCGGAAGGTGGAAATGTGAAAGTGAATCTGGAGATGCAAAAGAGAAACATCGTGCTCTCGGTCTTTAATACGACATTAGAGCCAATGGCACAGCAGGATCTTTCTCGATTGTTTGAACGGTTTTACCGGACAGATACATCCAGAAACTCAGAAACTGGAGGACACGGGATCGGACTTTCCATTGCGAAAGCGATCACAGAAAACCACGGAGGGAAAATTACAGCATCCACTTCTGGCGGATCGGACTTCTGTATAACAGCCGTTCTTCCGCAATAAAATATAGTTTTTATCCGGCAGGGAAACCTGCCGGTATTTTTTTTAATCTTTTTTTATTGTTTAAGGTTCGTTTAAGAAAAGTCCTTTATACTCCTGACAAGATCAAAACAAAAAGGAGCGAAAATGATCGCTCAAAAAAACGATAGAAAAGGAGACATAAACATGAAGAAGAAAGGATTACCAATCGCAGCAGCTGTTCTACTTACATTATCATTAGCGGCCTGCGGTGCAGCAAATACAAATAATAATTCGGATACGCAGGTAGAAACAGTTGAAGCAGTTGTAACATCTTCCAGCGAGTATTCAGAATCCAGAACAACTGCCAATGTGACCTCTGGCGGAGCAATCGATGCGACGGACTTATTTACAGAACGTGATATGGTGCAGAATGCAGACCTCAGCGGAGCAACACAGATTACGGTTGAAGATAATAAAGACATTACGATCACAGAAGCGGGTGTATATGTGATCTCCGGTTCTTCGGCAGAGACAACCATTATTGTGGAGGCTGACGATGAAGCAAAAGTTCAGCTTGTCTTAGATGGTGTAACGATCACCAACACCGACTTTCCGTGCATTTATGTTAAGAACGCAGACAAAGTATTTGTAACAACAGCAGAAGGATCCACAAACAGTCTGTCAGTGACCGGTACATTTACAACGGACGGAACCACCAACACAGACGCAGTCATTTTCTCAAAAGATGATCTGGTACTGAACGGCTTAGGAACACTCAAGGTTGCCTCCAGCGACAACGGTATTTCCTGCAAGGACGACTTAAAAGTGACCGGAGGAACGATCCAGATCGAATGTGTAGATGCGGCATTAGAGGCAAACGATTCCATTGCAGTTGCAGACGGAGTGATCAGCATTGATTCAGATGGTGACGGCCTGCA
>JAZNHY010000126.1:0-11281 GCA_045577235.1 Lachnospiraceae bacterium | reverse complement strand
CATGGCTACGATCCGACTTGACAATCGACCTCAAAAACACAAATGGCAATATTGTTCTTTCTGTCAGCGATACCGGTATAGGTATTCCTACCGAGCATCAAAGTCGTATCTTTGAACGCTTCTATCGTGTAGATAAAAGCCATTCCAAAAAAACCGGCGGCACTGGTCTTGGACTATCTATCGTGAAACACGCCGTAGCCTATCACGGTGGCATAATCAAACTTGACAGTAAAGTTGGAGAAGGCACAACGATTACAGTTGAATTTTAATTGCAAAGGCATCGCTTCGGCGGTGCCCTTGCTTATGCTCAAACCTAATAGTATTTGTGACAAGCTAAAGAGATAATTGACAATATCAAGAAATGACTGACATTTTTAATAAAAAAGATACTGAATTCTCAGTATCTTTTTGCTTTCGGTTTGTCCTTTTTGCAATTTTTCGTAAACTTTTCGTAAAAACGCTAAAATCGACTGTTTTCTGATCCTTGGCTCAAGGAAAACCTCAATTTTCCAATCTGCGGTTTTCCTTGATTTTAAAGGATTTTTTGGAGCGGAGAAGCAGGGATTTGAACCCTGGCGCCGCTATTAACGACCTACTCCCTTTCCAGGGGAGCCCCTTCGGCCAGCTTGGGTACTTCTCCGAATTACGAACAGTCAATACTTTACACGATTTTCCCTGTAAAAGCAAGGACTTTCGTGCGATTTATTACCACAGATGTTCCCGGATGCAGGCGAAGTGCAAGTTGATTGTTCCGGGGTGAAATGATACACTTTATCTATCAATAATTACATACTGGGGGAATGGACAATGTACGTTAATGATGCTGCAGAGAGACTTACTAGTTTTCTGGATCTGACATTAAATATTCAGGCTGTTAAATTCATAGAGGATCCGGCAGATGTACCGGAAAGTGCTTTGATCGCGAGAGAAGCATTCGGGCATCTTTCTTTGTGCCAGGCATTTGCACTGGTTAAGCGTCAAGGGAAAACACTTTATACTGACAAATCCTCAGAATGGTGCTGGGCACCTGTCGTCGGACTGGGATATGCCGAAACGGGACCGGAAACCGACTGCTTCCGGGAGATCAGCCGCAGGATGGGGATCCAGGATACAGAAAAAGCAGACCGCTTCTTTGAAGAATTTCCTCGTCTTCCGGTGGGAAAATACCAGGGCGTTCTCCTGGCGCCTGCCCAGTCTGCGGAATTTGAACCAGATGTACTGCTTATCAACTGCAATAACAATTTCCAGCTCAGGACCCTGCTTGCAGCAATCAAATACAAAACAGGGAAACGTCTGGAAGTGCATCTGGATCCGGTAGATTCCTGTATGTACACTTTAGTGGATGCGATGATCAAGAAAGACTATACGGTTGCCATCCCTGATCCGGGTGAGCAGGAGAGGGCACTCAGTGACAGAAACGAAATGATCATGGCTGTCCCGATTGAAAAACTTCAAGACCTCCTGGAAGGTCTGGATTATCTGGAAAAATGGCACATGGCATATCATGATTTCCATGCAGAAATGATGTTTGATTTTGCACGCCCGCCATTCTATAACACAGTTTTTGAATCTTGGGGTATGGGCCAGGGAAAAGACTGGACCTCACACCAGTAAAATTATAAATCCGTTTTTTTAGGAAGGAGTTAATCAAATGTATCAATTTAAGCCAGTTAGTGAACGGATTCTTCGTATGCGTAACCGGATCCGTGATCGTGTACTTATTTATGATTCTGAACGTATGCGTATTCTGACAGACAGCACCATGCGAAATGAGCATGTGATACCTGCGATTCGGAGACCTTTGTTTTTCCGTGACCTTTGTGAGCAGATGACAATACTTATTGATGATGATGAGATCGTTGTTGGAAATAAGGGACCGCATCTGTTCAGCAGCGTATCTTATCCGGAGTGGAGTGGAACCGACTGGGTCATCGAGGCGGTAGATAAAGGCGAATGGACCATGCGGGAGGATGGGCTTTATCATAATCCGGACACGGATGATATCCGCTACTGCATCACTCCTGAAGATTATGAGTATATGAAATCCGTGCAGGATTACTGGCTCTTCCGGAAAAATGGCACGATGATCGATGCTTGGCAGCCAGAGTGTTTTGAAGAGCTTCGCGATCTGGATATCAGCAACTACAAACTGCATGGACAGAGCATTTTCGGACTGCCTGCAGGACATTTGATCGCAGGTTACGCAAAGATCATTAATACAGGATATAAAGCCCTTTATGAACAGGCACAGAATTGGATCGATGAGCATAAGAACCGCCTGTTTGGCGAGGATATGAACAAATACATTTTCTATAAGGCAGCAGCTATTACCTGTGAGGGTGCAATGACGCTGGTACGCCGTTATGGTGAAAAATGTAATGAACTGGCAGCAGCCTGCACGGACGAAAAACGGAAAGCGGAGCTTGAAAAAATGGCAGAAGCACTGCTGTGGCTCTCTGAGAATCCAGCCAGAAACTTCCGTGAGGCAGTGCAGGGCATCATGATGTATCAGGTCATGATCCAGATCTACGACCGCACACCAAGTCCTTCTATCGGACGGTTTGACCAGTACACATGGCCGTTCCTGAAGAAAGATCTGGAGGAGGGGACTATCACAATGGAAGAAGCACAGGAACTTGTAGATGCTTTCTTCCTGAAACTGAACTGCTTCTATTCCGGCGCACCGATCCTTATCAAGGATACCATCGGAGTCGGGAATACTTATCAGAATGTAACGATCTCAGGAATGGATGAGGATGGAAATGATGCAACCAACCCGGTCTCCTTCATGGTATTTGAAACAATCGGAAGGTTGAAACTCCATGACCCAACGGTTATTTTCCGTACAAGTCCGAATACGCCGAAAGAAATCTGGGACTGTGCAGTGGCTACCAGTCAGCTGGTCGGTGGTCTTCCGCTTTATTACAATGACGAGATCGTTATTCCGGCACTGCTGAAAGAAGGCTATGAGCTGAAAGATGCACGGAACTATGGCTGCATCGGCTGCCAGGAAATCGTAGGCTGTGGAACAGATTATCCAGCTCCGAATGGACTGTATCCGCCTCATGCAACCATCTGGTGGGGCAGTATTATGGATATGGCAATCAATAATGGCATTAACCCTCTGAACGGAGTGCAGTCTTCTCTTCATACCGGTTATCTGTATGAAATGAATTCCATTGAGGAAGTACGTGAGGCAGTGCGGAAGATGGGACAGCATATCATGGATATGTATATCACCGTGCAGAACTACGCAGAGAATCTTGCTATGTTCTTTGCTCCAGAGAGTGTTCTTTCACTGTCCATCGAAGGATGTATGGAAAATGGCAAAGACTGTACACAGGGCGGTGCAAAGTATAACTCATTCGGAGGCACCGCAACCGGTCTTGCCACCGTTGCAGATTCCCTTACTACAATCAAGTATATGTGCTTTGATGAAAAGCTTTGCACAACAAAAGAACTGTATGATGCAGTGATGGCAAACTGGGAAGGCTACGAGAAACTGCGTCAGATGATCTTAGACCGCGTGCCGCATTTTGGCAACAACGACCCATATGCAGATATGGAATTCAAATGGTGCTGTGATACCTACTATGAGATCTGTAAGACATTGTCCACCAGCCGCTGCTCTTTGTATAAAGCTGGATTATACGGTTCTTCGGACCATGTTAATCAGGGTAAGCAGACCTGGGGAACGCCGGATGGACGTAAATTCCCTGAACCGCTTGCAGATGCTGCATCCCCTGCACAGGGCCGTGATAAGAACGGACCGCTGGCAGTTTTCTGCAGTTCCGCATGCTATGACCAGACCAACTTCCTTGGTGGTATCGCACTGAATATGCGTATGCATCCATCTGTACTGAGCAATGACAGTGGCAGGGACAAGCTGATCAGTGCAACACAGGGCTACTTTGATAATGGTGGTATGGAAATTCAGTACAATGTGGTCGACAGCGATACACTGCGTCATGCACAGGAGAACCCGGAAGAGTATCGTGACCTTGTTGTCCGGATTGCAGGCTATTCGGCTTATTTCGTAGAACTTGGCCGCGATCTGCAGAACGATATTATTTCCCGTAACGAATACAAACTGTAACACTAAAAGGACAGAATTCAATGGAGATCAGTGGGATCGTATATGATATACAGCCGTTTTCCGTGCAGGACGGGCCGGGTATCCGGACGACAGTCTTTTTGAAAGGATGTCCGCTGCGCTGCCCATGGTGCCACAGCCCGGAGTCGCAGGAATTTTACCCGCAGCTGAGCTGGATCTCCATGCGGTGTGTCGGGACTAAGATCTGTGAAAGCAGCTGCATCAAAGCATGCCCCAAAAACGCTGTAGAACTTGGAGAAACAAGCATAGACAGCAGGTCAGGCGAGTCAATTCAGCTGGTGCATGTGAAACGCGATCTGTGTGATAACTGCGGAGAATGCACCAAAGAATGTTATCCGCATGCGTTATTCATTTGCGGGACAAGCTACACAGTGGAAGAGATAATGAAAAAAGTGCGTCCAGACCGCAGCTTCTTTGCGCGTTCCGGCGGCGGGGTGACTATCTCAGGAGGAGAAGCGCTCTCCCAGATTGACTTCACGTTGGCACTGTTAAAGCAGCTGAAGGAAGAAGACTTCAATACTGCGTTGGACACAACAGGCTTTGCTGCCTGGAAGACGGTGGAAATGACATTACCATATACGGATCTTTATCTTTATGATATCAAGCATATGGACAGTGAACGTCACAAACAAACTGTGGGTGTTCCAAACGAACCGATTTTAGAAAATGCCAGAAACATTGCTGCTGCAGGAGGCAAGCTTCAGATCCGTATCCCGGTGATCCCGCTTTTTAACGATGATATTGAGAATCTGAAACGGACAGCAGAGTTCTGCCAGGAGCTCGGGAATGCAGTAACAGCTGTGCAGCTTCTGCCATATCATAATCTCGGGGTTTCAAAACATCTTCGGATCAGTGATACACCAGTAGCGGAAGCGACACCGCCATCAGAAGCAAAAATGGAAGAGATCAAAGAGTTGTTTGAAGGTTTCGGACTTCCTGCGATGATCCACTAAAACTGTCATGGTTTGAAAGGTGAACGATATCAAACCGGTTTATGTATGATGCATGGACCGGTTTTTTATCCCAGTGCAACATCCAATGCCATCATGAGACTGAACCCGATGGCAAAAAAAACCACTCCGATATTCGAATGACTGCCGGTGGACATTTCAGGGATCAGTTCTTCTACAACAACGTAAAGCATTGCGCCAGCGGCAAAAGTCAGAAGATAAGGCATAGCAGGAACGACAAGACTTGCGATCAGAATGGTCAGTCCCCCAAAAAGCGGTTCCACGGCACCGGAGAGAACGCCCAGCCAGAAGGACTGTGTTTTGCTTTTCCCTTCTGTAAAAAGCGGCATGGAGATGATCGCGCCTTCCGGAAAATTCTGAATCGCAATGCCAAGTGCCAGGGCAAGCGCACCTCCTGCTGTAATATTTGCTGATCCGGATAACAATCCGGCGTAGACTACGCCCACAGCCATGCCTTCCGGGATGTTATGCAGTGTAACGGCGAGGACCATCATAATGGTACGGCTTAGATGGTTTTTCGGGCCCTCGGCCTGTTCTGCCTGATCGATATTTCTATGCAGATGTGGTATCACGTGATCCAGTAAAAGGAGAAACAGGATGCCCAGCCAAAAACCGATAAAAGCAGGAAGGAAGGCCCATCGTCCTTTTGCAGCTGACTGTTCTATGGCCGGAACGATCAGACTCCAGATGGAAGCCGCGACCATGACACCTGCCGCAAACCCGGTCAGGGCACGCTGCACGCCATTCTTTAATTCCTTTTTCAGAAAGAAGACACAGGCAGATCCGGCTGCAGTTCCGATAAAAGGGATCAGCAGACCCAATAAAACTGTCTTCATTTCCCGCCAAACAATCCTTTCTTGATGTATTGTTCTGAATTCACTTTCAGGCAGGTGTAGCCTGTTTCATCAATCGCAGTTTTCAGCTTGATTGCATCTACCGGATTTTCTGTCAGAAAAGAAGCCTCTTTTTTTCTCCTGGAGGCCTCGACCTTTTTTGCAGAAGGAATAACCTTCCGAATTGTGTCACAGATATGCGCTTCGCACATTCCGCACATCATTCCTTCGATTATCATGGTTGTCTTGATCATTATGGTGTCCTCGTTCTTTTGACTTAATTGATAATAAAACTTATAAACTCCTGCGTTTATTGTAGCACAAGTTTATCAAAAAAGTTAGCATAAACTAACTTTTATAAAAACTGAATACCTTGAAGAAATCATCGACAATAGTGTATGATGCAGGTAGGGATAAACAAAAATGAATCAAGCAAAGCAGAATAGTAAACGAATCGCATATATTGATGCCTTAAAAGGATTTACCATCCTTTGTGTAGTGCTTGGACACATCGCAACCGGAAATTTGTGGGATCCTTTTACGCAGACAACTTACTTTTACCTTTATAACATAATTTATTCATTTCATATGCCCTTGTTTATTCTTCTGAGTGGGGAAACTTTTTACCGTGCTTATTGCAGCAGCAAGTATAGAAATGGTCAGAAAAAAAGGGTAGGACTGCAGATCGCCAGATTATCGATCCTTTATTTTTTGTGGTCTCTGATCCTTGGTTTATCCCGGCTGCTTTTTGCGGAAGCCGTCCATACCCCTGCAGCGTGGACAGATATTTTTCTGATTCCGGTTAAACCAATCCAGCTTTTATGGTATTTATTTGTCCTCATCATTTTTTATCTTTTTTTTGGAATCTTTCAGCTGGAGCGGGCAAATATGTGGATCATGCTTTCGGTGACATTCCTCTTTAATCTCGGCAGCTACTTTCTTCCTGCTGGATATTATTTTGACGCAAAACACGTATTTTACTATTCATTCTTCTTTTTTGGGGGTATTGTACTGGCTAAAAGAGGACAAATGGAGTTTTCACTGAAAGAACAAAAGATTGTTCGACTGGTGCTTCTTCTGCTCATTGCCGTATCCTTTGTTTTATGTATTGTATTCTGGACGCCTGCCAGATATCTGAATGAACACTTTTTGGTAAACTGGTTCCTGGCAGGCAGTTTTTCTCTAGGCTTTTATTATCTTTTCAAAGAAGTCAGGTGGTTGGGGAATAGCAGTTTCCTGGGATACCTGGGGAAACACAGCCTCGAGATATATCTGATTCATACCTTTGTGCTTTCAGCGATCCGGTATCTACTGACGAAGAGCGGTATTGCTTCCCCGGTTGTTTTCATTATCATTGGACTTCCTTGTGGAGTGATCATTCC
This sequence comes from Lachnospiraceae bacterium, assembly GCA_045577235.1. Classification (GTDB taxonomy): domain Bacteria; phylum Bacillota; class Clostridia; order Lachnospirales; family Lachnospiraceae; genus RGIG5612. The sequence continues at coordinate 3,981 of JAZNHY010000126.1, read as the reverse complement.
GCTTCTGGTTTCCTTTGTGCTGCGAAAGATCCGGCTATATAACATTTTCTTCAACCAATTGAAACTATTTCCGTCTGTAAATAAAAAGTAAAAATTGTTTTTGTTTGGGCTTATAGTATAATTATAAAAGAACGTCCTTAGTGTGAAGTGTTATTTATTACATGGAGGTGTTAAAAATGAAAAAGAAAATATTTGCTATTATGGCTGTATTATGTGTAACGGTTTTAGCACTTGCTGCCTGTGGCGGTGGAAACTCCGGCGGCGGTGGAAACTCCGGCGGAGGCGGTAAGGCAGAAACATATGATACCGGAGTATTTACAGTTTCTGTTCCATCCGGATGGAAAGTATTCCCGCAGACAGATATGTTCGGTGAAAAAGACGAGCAAGGCAATTATCCGGTAGATCCGGAAACGATCTTCCTGGCAAAAGGTGCTTCCAGTGAAATGGATGCATACGGAAAAGCGAATATCCGTATTTACTGGTACACTCCGGAAACTACCGTAATGGAGCTCAGATCCATCTATGATGATGTGACAGACCTTGAGGGCATTACGATCAATGGTATAGAGTGCACAGGATTCAAAGGGACTTCCCTAGGTTACACATATGAGATTGTCCATTACAAAACAGATAACGCACAATTTGACTTTAATATCCTTGTCGCAGTAGACGGCAAAGAGACCGGCGTCACCTGGGAAGATCCGGATATCAAAACAATCATGGAGAGTTTAGCAACAAAATAGTTTTTTGAAGAATAGATCCCGCAGAATTGAACTTCTGCGGGATCTTCTAAGTAGAGAGATATGAGAAATCATGAAGTAACTAATCGACAGCCTTTGCTGGATGAGAAGGGCAATCTGAGGGAGCCGGGTTGGTCCCGCTCCCTGGTGCAGCAATATGACCGTACGAAGATAAAAGCATCGAAATTCCGCATTAAAGAATGGGATTATTATCTGGTTTTAAGTCAGCATTTTGCAGGTGCCTTTACCATCTCTGATGATGGTTATATAGGCTTGCAGTCAGTTTCGCTCCTGTTATTTGATAACACCCCATGGGAACATACGGAAACGATATTGAATGCATTTCCGATGGGGAAACTGAAACTGCCTGCGGATTCATCCAAAGGAAACACCATTTACAAAGATAAACGTCTTCAGATGCAGTTCACTTTGGAAGAAGGGAAACGGCATATCACCTGTCATTTTGACCGATTCTGCGATGGAAAACCGTTTGAGTGCGATATACTTTTAGAGCAGCCGCAGATGGACTCTATGGTCATAGCAACCCCGTGGGATAAAGATAAGCATTTTTACTATAACCAGAAGATCAACTGTATGCGTGCCTCTGGTTATATGGAATATGACGGCAAACGCTATACCTTTGATCCATCAGCAGATTTCGGAACGCTGGACTGGGGACGCGGTGTCTGGACTTATGATAATACCTGGTATTGGGGGTCCGGAAACTGTGATCTGGACGGAAATACATTCGGATTCAATATCGGCTATGGATTTGGCAACACAAAGGCAGCAACAGAGAATGTGCTGTTCTATAACGGGAAAGTGCATAAACTGGACGATATTACATTCCATATCCCGCAGAGCGGATATATGGATCCGTGGAAATTCACTTCTTCTGACGGGCGTTTTGAAATGGATTTTGTGCCTGTTTTAGACAGGGCAGCCAATCTTGATTTTAAAGTTCTGATATCTGATCAGCATCAAGTCTTCGGAAAGATAAGCGGGACAGCTATTCTGGACGACGGAACACAGATTACGATCCGCGATGTTATGTGTTTTGCTGAAAAAGTTCATAACAGGTATTAAGAAAACACAAAAAACCAGTTGCTTATTTTGGTGGAATCTGTTATTTTGATTCCACTGAAATAAGCAGTTCTTTTATTTCAGTTCTAAACTATCTTTTTTCATTTGCCATCTCGGCAAACAAAACTCATTTTTAAGCACATTGAAAAAAGAATACGCAGCACCCGGCTACATTTAAAGATACTTCCGTCCAGTCACAGTCCGTGCTATAGAAACCTGATGGCCAGAGAATAGTCCCAGGCAATGAGGGCGGTCCGGAGAGATCCTCGGGAAGGTAAAATACCTATGTTGCGCTTTCGACGCAGGCTGGTGTGTTCCCCAGATCAGGGGTGAGGGCATCAAATATGATCAGTAACGATATGAGCCTTAAGAGAGGCTTTTTTCATATGCAAAAAAGGAGGAATATATGGATTTAATGAAACAGAAAAGAAAAACAAACAGAAGTAAACTCCTGGTGGCCATTGCTGCTATCAGCGGCGTTATGATGCTTTGTGCGCCGATGGCTGTTATGGCGAACAGTGAAGTCACATATGGAGAAGGGAATATTCAGGTTGAAACCTTTGATGAACAGGATACGGTATCCAATGCTTTCTGCATCTTCAAGGCAAGAAAAAATGATGACGGAACACTTTCAGATTTTGCATGGCAGTCAGATGAAATGCGGGATGCTGTAGTTGGGGTGATCAGGCAGTTTACATCATCTTATTCTTCTCTGGATGCGCAGGATGCGGCAGATTATATTTCAGCGGCTGTTAAAAATGCGTCCGGAGAATTAATGACAGATCCGAATACTATTTTGCAGGCGAATGAGCTTTTGAACCGGCTCGCAGCAGCAGCGGATGATATTGCCGGTTCCGTTTCTGTTTCGAAAGGACAGACTGTGACATTGCCGGAAGGATATTGGCTGCTGGTTACTGCAGGTGATTCCATTGACATGGATGAGAGTGGTACATCGCCAATCTTTACCGTCATTGGAGGAGGAACCGTTACTGTTACCGAAAAGAGATCAGTTCCGACGATTGACAAACAGATCCTGAATGATGCAGATGGCGCTGCATGGCAATATGGAGCAGATGCGCAGCGGGGACAGGATATTTGCCACCAGATCACAGGAACGGTCGCCATGAATATTCAGACATACGATCTGTATTATTACGGATTTGAAGATGTCATGAGCAAAGGAATCGACTATAATACGGGATCTTACAAGGTTACCCTGGATGGCAGCGACGTTTCTTCGTCCTTCCGGGAAACGTTGACGCAGCAGGCAGATGGTACAAGTAAGCTGGAAGTAGTATGCGAAGACCTTTATGCAATTCCAAATGTCCAGCCGAATGCTGACAGCAGGATCATTTTAACCTATTCGGTTAAGCTAAATGATGACTGCGTGATTGGCGCAGCAGGCAACCCGAATGAGGCATGTATTATTTACAGCTCCAATCCAAATACCAGAGAAATTGGAAAAACACATACCGTCAAGGATTATCTATATGCATTTGCACTGCATCTGGAAAAGAAAGACCGAGATACTAATGTTCCGCTTTCAAGAGCACGTTTTACGATCATGGCATCTGCTCCAGATGATGCTTCTTCGCAGGGATTGTTCGTGCAGCCAGACGGCAGACTTGGGACTGAACCGTATGAATTCCAGACTGGCGAGGATGGAAGTATAGAAGTTTCAGGTCTGGATGCAGGAAGCTATCTGTTGAAGGAAGTACAGGCACCAGATATGTATCAGATGAAGAATCAAGATACGATTGTTACGATCCAGCCAGACTATGGAGAAGATGGAACGCTTCAGACTTTGACCAATGAAGTTTCCGGGAATGCTGATGCAGCAGCTGGTATAGATAACAGCAATGACCATATGGTCAACGGCGATGAAGGGAGTGCTGCCATTGCGGCGAGGTGTCTGGTGAATGTCACAGTTGGAAATATCAAAAAGATCCAGATGCCGCTTTCTGGAGAACCGGGTCTTGTGCTGGTCATTGCACTAGGACTTGGCGTAACAGCTATATCTGCTGCAGGCATCATTTTCAGGGGGAAAAAGAAGGAGAGTAAAAAATGAATAGAGGCAGAATCAAAAAAACAGTCATCGCTATGATGGCTGTTTTGCTTTTGGTCTTATCTGCATCAGAAATGGTGCTGGCCAATGATG
>JAZNHY010000125.1:0-3039 GCA_045577235.1 Lachnospiraceae bacterium | reverse complement strand
GGTTTCCGACGGACGGCTTCTGTCAGCTGGCCGCCTTCATCATATCCCACATATCCCGGAGGCGCTCCGATCAGACGGGAGACGGAGTGCTTCTCCATGTACTCACTCATATCGATACGGACCATATTGCCCTCGTCATCGAACAGAGCTTCTGCCAATGCTTTTGCCAGCTCGGTTTTACCAACGCCGGTAGGTCCCAGGAAGAGGAATGATCCAATAGGTCTGCCCGGCTCCTTGATACCGGCTTTTGACCGCCAGATTGCATCCACAATTCGGCTGACTGCTTCATCCTGCCCTACTACTCGTTTATGAAGGATCTCACTCAGATGCAGGATCTTAGCTCTTTCTGTCTCGTTCAGTTTTGAAACCGGGATGCCAGTCCAGCGGGAGACGATACGGGCAATTTCTTCATCCGTAACGGCCTGTCTGACCAGTGACAGATCCCGCTCGCTGACTTTTGCTTCTTCTTCCGCCAGCTGTTTCTGAGCTTCCGGTAATTCACCATACAGGATCTGGCCAGCTCTCTCATAATTATTCTCTCTCTGTGCAATCTCAGCCTCGTTGTTCAGTTCTTCGATTTTTGAACGCAGAGCAGAAAGATTCTCAACGGCTGCCTTTTCATTTTCCCACTGTGCAACCTGTGCATTGAATTCATCCTTGGTTTCTGCCAGTTCTCTCTGCAGTTCTTCCAGACGTTCCTGGCTGAGACGGTCGGTCTCTTTCTTTAATGCAGCTTCTTCAATCTCCATCTGCATCACTTTCCTGCGAAGTTCATCGAGTTCTGCCGGCATGGAATCCAGTTCGGTCTTAATAGAAGCACAGGCTTCATCCACCAAATCGATTGCTTTATCCGGCAGGAACCGGTCTGTGATATAACGGTCGGAAAGCATAGCTGCGGAAACCAGTGCAGAGTCCGTGATCTTCACGCCGTGATAGTTCTCGTATTTTTCCTTGATACCACGAAGGATCGAGATGGTCTCATCCAGACCCGGCTCATCCACCAGGACCGGCTGGAACCGGCGCTCCAGCGCTTTATCTTTTTCAATATATTTCCGGTACTCATCCAAAGTCGTTGCACCGATGCAGTGCAGTTCGCCTCTTGCCAGCATTGGTTTTAACATGTTGCCGGCATCCATTGAGCCTTCTGCAGCACCTGCTCCAACAATGGTATGGATCTCATCGATAAAGAGGATGATCTGTCCGTCGCTTTCTTTGACCTCTTTCAGAACAGCTTTCAAACGCTCTTCAAACTCGCCACGGTATTTAGCACCAGCCACCAGGGAGCCCATATCCAGGGAGAAGATTGTTTTATCTTTCAGGGTATCCGGGACATCGCCCTTTACAATACGCTGTGCCAGTCCCTCTACAACGGCAGTCTTGCCAACGCCTGGCTCACCGATCAGGACCGGGTTATTCTTGGTCTTTCTGGAAAGGATCCGGATCACGTTCTGAATCTCATCAACACGGCCGATGACCGGATCCAATTTCTGCTGTTTTGCCTTTTCAACCAGGTCGGTACCATATTTATCCAGTGCTTCATAGGTGGCTTCCGGATTATCCGATGTGATCCGCTGATTGCCTCTGACGGTTGATAATGCCTGCAGGAAAGTATCCCGGTCAATTCCGTAAGTACGGAAGAGTTCCTTCACTTCCTTGCTGCCTTTTTTCAGCATGGACAGGAAGATGTGCTCTACCGAAACATAATCATCTCCCATCGCTTTGGCTTCATCTTCAGCGTACAAAAGCACGTCGTTTAATGCGACGCTCACGTTCCGCTGTCCGCCGCTGACTTTCGGCTTCTTCTGAATCTGCTCGATGACCGCATTTGTAAAATCCAATTCATCGATTCCCATCTTTGTGATGAGTTTCGCGATCAGGGAACCTTCCTGATTTAAAAGAGCCAGCAGAAAATGCTCGCAGTCCAGCTGCGGATTTCCATACTCACTGACTATTTTTTCGCTGTCGTTGATCGCTTCGATCGATTTCTGTGTAAATTTTTGAATGTTCATACTGATCACCACCTATCTGTGTATCATTTGTTCTATGTGTAATATAACACATGATATATTTGAATGCAACTATTATTTTAAGATTTGAAGAAATAATTCATTACAGTTAAAAACCAGTTCTGCGGTTAGAAATCACTCCATGTCGATGACCCCTGCAGGCAATTATTCTTATATTGCTCTTTATTCTCAGGGAGAATAATGATAAGCCCAGACAATTATTCTTGGTAGAAATAAAATTGCCATGGAGAATAAATTGGCTGGTTTCGGGCTGTTTCAGGGCGTTTTTATTATTCTTGCTAGAAATAAATGTCTCAGGGAGAATAATGGAACCAGCTTTACTTGCCGGAGAATAATTTCTCAATAAAAAATTATTCTCCCTGGAGCAAAACCGCTCTGGGAGAATAATAAAGCTTATCTGTCTAAATATCACACACAGCACACACCACTCACGCTGATGCGGACAGCTTGGCTGCCTGATCTGCTGCGATGCAGTTGTCAATAATCTCGTACAGGTCGCCATCCATGATGCTGTCCAGACGATAGGAGGTGAATCCGATGCGGTGGTCTGTGCAGCGTCCCTGTGGGAAGTTGTAAGTACGGATCTTCTCGGAACGGTCTCCGGAACCGATCTGGCTGCGGCGCTCTGCTGCCTCTGCCTGCTGCTTCTTCTGCAGCTCAAGATCGTAGAGTCTTGCCTTCAGCACCTTCAGTGCTTTGTCTTTATTCTTCAGCTGGCTCTTCTCATCCTGGCAGGAGATGACGATACCAGTCGGAATATGTGTCAGACGCACGGCAGAGTCCGTCGTGTTGACACACTGGCCGCCGTTTCCGGAAGCACGGAACACATCAAACTTGCAGTCGTTCATATCGATCTCGATATCCACGTCCTCTGCCTCCGGCATAACTGCCACGGTTGCTGCGGATGTATGAATGCGCCCGCCGCTCTCGGTAACAGGCACTCTCTGCACACGATGTCCGCCGCTCTCGTATTTCAGTTTGGAGTAAGCCCCCTGGCCGTTGATCATGAACA
>JAZNHY010000124.1:0-2458 GCA_045577235.1 Lachnospiraceae bacterium | reverse complement strand
CTTACTGATTGAAACATCAAGCCCGGTTTCTTCTTTTGCTTCCCTGACTGCAGTCATCTCCGGAGTCTCTCCCGGCTCAATTGCCCCGCCGGGAAATCCCCATTTATTGCTGTCTCCTCTGCACTGCAGGAGGACTTCTCCGCGGTCATTAAAGATACATCCACCGGCAAAAGTCAGAATGATCTTCTCGTGACCGACCTTGCTTCTTATCCATCGAATGTAGTCTTTCGCTGACATATACTGCCCTCCATGAAGCAATTCTCTCTGGAACAGAAAATCAAAAAAATAAAATGACAAGTCCAGTCTTTCTGGCTCATCGAGAAGTATACCATTTCTGCATGAAAAAAGGTAGAAGAAAGCCGCAGGCGTCCCTGCCGGCGATAATGACTGTTATAAGGCTTCTACGCTGTGCATCAGAAAGTGCATCTTATCAATTCGCTTATCGATATGCCAGTGGCCACAGTACCAGGCATTGTAATCAAGTTTATTCTCAATCTGATCCAGCCACTCTTCGGTACTATGATCAACAAGTTTCTGATCAAGGCCCGGCATGAAAGCCTCAATCGGCACATATTTCTGCGGGCAGGTATATGAGAGAACCAAGTCCATCTTCCAGCCGCAGGCATCAAGTTTCTCTTTAACATACTGTTTGATTTCATCTGAAGGCTGTTCATCAGAAAACCAATTCATGCCTTTTGATAGACGATAATACTTATCTACAGAATAAGCCCCACCAAGAATAATCGCCTTGTGCCCTTCCAGATCGAAGATCTCACCATCTTTAGCGAATAAAAGGTTCGGGAAATCATCTTCCACATATACCGTTCCTCCGTGCCACTCTTTTTCATGATAAGAAGGAATATTGAACGGCCGTTCTTCATGGTTTCCGTGAATGCAGAAAACTGGAATGCCAGCAGAGTTTAACAGCTTCTTCCGTTTGTGATCCCCCTGATCATTCCCGTAATAATTGACTCCGACATCACCAAGAAGGATCAGAGTATCATCAGCGGTTATCTGATGCTGACGCATAAACCATAGTGCCAATCGCACATCGCCATGTATATCTCCGGTCAAATAAACCATAAGCACCTCGTTATTTTCCAACTGTCTTTGACAGTTTTTTCAAAAGCTCCACCATATTCGGATCATTCAGAAGATTCTGAATTGTTTCTGCATCAATCTTTTCTGGCTGTGTTTCTTCCTCTGGTTCGTTTTCCGGCTGCTGTTCAGCCGCTTTCTTATTATAAAACGCATTCTCAAGCAGTATAGCATTTTCTTTTCGATTTTCGTCAAGAATATGCGAATACTGATCTGTGACCATTTTAGCTTGAGCATGTCCAGAGTCGCCTTGCACAGACTTTATGTCACCACCGGTCAATTTAAGTTTGTAGGTGATACTGGAATGCCTCAGACTATGAAAGACCACCGGAGGGAGATCCAAATCACTATGCGAGTGTCGTGCCAATCGCTCCCTTCGTCAGAAAAAACACCGGAAGACCGCAAGCGGCACCGATGCCGAAACAAACGACCTGACACTTGGTCAGGACAAAGAGAAACTTGGATTTGACTTTTGTCAGATCCTTAGGTACGGGCACATAGGCCATATGGATGCCTCCTTGAATAAAAATAGGCATGAAAAAACGCTGGGCAACTTTGCTCAGCGCGTTTGAAGCATTATAGCTTAACGGTTTTTATTGATGAAATCAGCTGCAGATATTATTTCGGGATCGGTAATATCAGATTCCAGAAAATCAAGGTCGCCGGTAAGCAAAAGAGAAACTTTGGCTTTTCTCGCTGCTCTCAAGATTGGTCGATCTTTTACGTCCCTGATTTTCCCCTCATCATCCACCTCATTATCCGGCGTAGGCACTGTCTTGATTACTTGCATTGCGTTATACAGGAATGCCTCCAGCTCTGTTGTTTTCCGCGGAAACTTTTCCTGGAACTTTCTGTGCAATTCATCCACAATGTAGTCACAGACCACTGGCTCATAGGGAGGAAGAACTGCTTTCATGAAAGCTTTTGCTGCATTTCCGTTGGGAGACAGTGCGGCAGAAATGATGATGTTGGTGTCTATCATCACTTTCATTCCGCTTCTTCCTCTCTGCGTGAAGCGGTGATCCAGGCAGCTACATCGTCATCATTCATCAGGCCTGCCGCTTTTCCTTCGCCCTTCATCTGTGCCTGAAAGCGCTGCAAAGCATAGATAGCTGAATTAACAACGCGAACAGTTCCATCTTCTACAACAAAGGTAACACGGTCGCCAGTGTTTATACCCAAAATGTTACGGATATTCTTTGGTATTGTAACCTGTCCTTTAGCCATGACGCGAGCATCATTCACAATAGCTGCTTCTGACATGTTCATGCCTCCTTACGAAAAGTAGGAAAGTAGGGATTTCCTACTTCATTATAACCCTAACTTTTCTTTTTGACAATATGAAATCAGTGCGCATTAA
>JAZNHY010000123.1:0-5626 GCA_045577235.1 Lachnospiraceae bacterium | reverse complement strand
GAAGGCGCACGGTTTGACCGGAATGAGGATAATCCGCTGGAGGCGGATGTTATCATCATCGATGAGATGTCCATGGTGGATATGTTCTTGATGAGCGCGCTGCTGCGTGCCATTAGACCGGGCACCCGTCTGATCCTGGTGGGCGATGTCGACCAGCTGCCATCGGTAGGCGCAGGCAATGTGCTGAAAGACATCATCGACAGCGGATGTTTTAATACTGTTAAGCTTTCCAAAATCTTCCGGCAGGCCGAGGAAAGTGACATCGTTATGAATGCCCATAAGATCAATCGCGGCGAAGAGATCGAGCTGAGGCCGGACAGCCATGATTTTATATTTATCAAAAGAGATAATCCGCAGAGCATTCTTTCGGCGGTTCTGGGACTGGTGCGTGATAAACTGCCGGCTTATGTGAAAGCGGATGCAAGTGAGGTGCAAGTTTTGGCACCGGCTAAAAAAGGTGCGCTGGGCATCAACTTTATGAATAAATTCCTGCAGGAGAATCTGAATCCTGCGCAGCCGGGAAAGAAAGAGATCCCGGTGGGCGATGACATGTTCCGTGAAGGGGACAAGGTCATGCATATCAAAAACAACTATAACCTGGAATGGGAAATGAGGACCAAAACGGGGTTTGCTTATGATGCGGGCAAAGGCATCTTTAACGGTGACATCGGCGTGATCGAAAAGATCAACGAGCACACACAGATGGTGGGTGTCTGCTTTGATGACGGCAAGCATGTGATCTACAGTTTTGATCAGCTGGAAGAGCTGGTCTTAGCTTATGCGGTCACCATCCATAAGTCGCAGGGCAGTGAGTACCCGGCTGTTGTGCTGCCGCTTTTAACAGGACCGGAGCTTTTAATGAACCGGAATATCCTGTACACAGCTGTCACCCGCGCCAAAACGTGCGTCTGCATTGTGGGAAGTGAGGAAACCGTGAAACGGATGATCCGGAATATCCGCGAGATGACGCGCTATTCGGGGTTGAAGGATCAGCTGATCAGCCTGTCATAGATACGCCATTCGGCATGAATGATTCACAAGAACTGAAAATGCGCAAAATAGGATCTGTCTTCTGGCAGCTCTTATTTCCGCGCGTCTGCCCGGTCTGCGGAGAGATCCTGAAGAAGAAACTGGCGGAGGGTGAGGAGCCGCCGTTTATCTGTCCTGCCTGTTATGAAAAACTGCAATTTGTCGGAGACAACGGCTGCATGAAATGCTCGCGTCCTGTTCCGGAGGAAGAGGAATACTGCGACGACTGCAGGAAAAGGAAACTGTTATTTGACCGCGGCCGCGCCTTGCTTTTGCATGATGAGGCTGCACGGAAGATCCTCTATGATCTGAAATACCGCAACTGCAGGGACAATGCAGATTTTATCGGTTATGAGATGGCGGTACAGATGGGAGATTCCCTGCGGATATGGGACGCGGATGCTTTGATACCAGTGCCGCTACATCCTAAGCGGCAGCTGCAAAGAGGATACAATCAGGCAGAAAGAATTGCAGAGAGTATCGCTTATTGGACCAAGCGGTTATCTGGGCTTTCTCTGCCGGTGGTCTGTAATGTTTTATTCCGGACCGCTTATACCCGTCCGCAGAAAGAACTGGGTGCAGGCGACCGGGAGACAAATCTCAGATCCGTCTTCCGCGCGGAACTTCCGGATGCGTTAAAACGAGTGGTGCTGGTGGATGATATTTTCACTTCCGGTTCCACCCTGAGTGCCTGTGCCGGGGCACTGAAAACAGCTGGGGCAGAGCGGGTGTTTTTCCTGTCCGGATCCATCGTCCCATAAGGATTTTAGCTGATAAAAAATATTGACAAAAAAAGCTGGTTTACCTATAATAATCGGGCGCGCGCAAAACGCGAGTTTCTTTGTGCGCAATCAGAGGATTGGGATCTGTTCCCGAAAACTCAAAAAATATGACGAAAGGAGAATAATATGCCGACATTTAATCAGTTAGTCAGAAAAGGAAGACAGACATCTGTGAAAAAGTCTACTGCTCCGGCTCTGCAGAAGAGCTTCAACTCTCTTCGCAAAAAAGCAACGGATGCACCATCACCGCAGAAGCGTGGTGTCTGCACAGCAGTTAAGACCGCAACACCTAAGAAGCCGAATTCAGCTCTTAGAAAGATCGCCAGAGTTCGTCTTTCCAATGGCATCGAGGTTACCACGTATATTCCTGGCGAAGGACATAACCTTCAGGAGCACAGCGTCGTATTGATCCGCGGCGGTCGTGTTAAGGACTTACCAGGTACCAGATACCATGTCATCAGAGGCACACTGGATACTGCAGGCGTTGCAGACCGTAGACAGGCTCGTTCCAAATACGGCGCAAAGAGACCTAAAAAGTAAAGTGTAATTTCTGATTTTACTTACAATTGAAGATGGTTGCCGAAAGACAATCGATCGAAGAAATTCTTTAGACATATTATTCTATAATCAATTCTTAAATCCTTGTCCGATGGCACCGACACAAAAAGTGAGTACCGATGATTTAATTTTGTAGTTAAGGAGGGAAGAAACGTGCCACGTAAAGGACATACCCCAAAAAGAGACGTATTGGCGGATCCGCTGTACGGGAGCGTAGTAGTAACAAAGCTTATCAATAACATTATGTTAGATGGTAAGAAGGGCGTAGCGCAGAAAATCGTTTACGGTGCGTTTGCCAGAATCGAAGAGAAGGAAGGAAAGCCTGCTCTTGAAGTATTCGAAACAGCACTGAACAACGTTATGCCTACATTAGAGGTCAAAGCCAGAAGAATCGGTGGTGCAACCTACCAGGTTCCTATTGAAGTCCGCCCGGAAAGACGCCAGGCATTAGGTCTTCGTTGGCTGACCAATTTCTCACGCGCAAGATCTGAGAAGACAATGGAAGAAAGACTTGCAAATGAGATCATGGATGCTGCAAACGAAACAGGCGCATCTGTGAAGAGAAAAGAAGATATGCACAGAATGGCAGAGGCAAACAAAGCATTTGCACATTACAGATTCTAGTAAGGAGGAAATACTTTGGCTGGAAGAGATTACCCACTGGAGCGTACGCGTAATATTGGTATTATGGCGCATATCGACGCTGGTAAGACCACGCTTACGGAACGTATCCTTTATTACACCGGAGTGAATTATAAGATTGGGGATACTCACGAAGGCACTGCCACCATGGACTGGATGGAGCAGGAACAGGAGAGAGGTATTACAATAACTTCCGCAGCCACAACGTGTCATTGGACTCTGCAAAAAGAGAACAAACCGGCACCGGGAGCTTTAGAGCACCGGATCAATATCATTGATACCCCGGGACATGTTGATTTTACAGTTGAAGTTGAGCGTTCTCTTAGAGTGCTTGACGGAGCTGTAGGTGTTTTCTGTGCAAAAGGCGGTGTAGAGCCGCAATCCGAAAATGTATGGAGGCAGGCAGACAAGTATAATGTACCGCGTATGGCATTCATCAATAAGATGGATATCATGGGTGCAGATTTCTATAATGCCGTAGAGATGATCAAAAACCGTCTGGGCAAGAATGCTGTTCCAATTCAGCTGCCGATCGGTAAAGAAGATCAGTTTAAAGGCATTATCGACTTGTTCGAAATGAAAGCCTACATCTATAACGATGAAAAAGGTGAGGACATCACCATTACGGATATCCCTGAGGACATGCAGGACGATGCAGAACTGTATCACTCAGACATGATCGAAAAGATCTGTGAACTGGATGAAGAGCTGACCGAAAAATTCTTAATGGATGAGATTCCTACGACAGAAGAACTCAAAGCAGCTCTGCGTAAAGGAACTTGTGAATCAACGATCGTTCCTGTTTGCTGCGGAACAGCTTACAGAAACAAAGGTGTTCAGAAACTTCTGGATGCAGTCATTGAGTACATGCCGGCACCGACCGATATCCCGGATATCGAGGGTGAAGATAGCAATGGCAACCCGGTCGTTGTTCGTTCTTCTGATGAAGAACCATTCGCAGCTCTTGCATTCAAGATCATGACAGACCCGTTCGTCGGCAAACTTGCATATATCCGTGTTTATTCCGGAACGATGAACGCAGGCTCTTATATCCTTAATGCAACAAAAGGCAAGAAGGAAAGAGCAGGCCGTATCCTTCAGATGCATGCAAACCACAGAGCAGAACTGGACAAAGTTTATGCTGGTGATATTGCTGCAGTTGTCGGATTCAAAGGCACAACAACAGGTGACACGATCTGTGATGAAAAACATCCGGTCATCCTGGAATCCATGGAATTCCCGGAGCCTGTTATCGAAGTTGCGATCGAGCCAAAGACCAAAGTTGGTCAGGGCAAGATGAGCGAAGCACTTGCAAAACTGGCAGAAGAAGATCCGACCTTCCGTGCATACACGAACGAAGAGACCGGACAGACCATCATCGCTGGTATGGGCGAGCTCCATCTGGAGATCATCGTCGACAGACTTTTGAGAGAGTTCAAAGTCGAAGCAAATGTTGGTGCTCCTCAGGTTGCATACAAAGAATCGTTTACCAAGACGGTTGAAGTCGACAGCAAATATGCGAAGCAGTCCGGCGGCCGCGGACAGTACGGTCATTGTAAAGTCCGTTTCGAGCCGATGGATGCGAACGCAGAGAAAACGTTCGAATTCGTATCAGAGGTTGTCGGTGGAGCTATTCCGAAAGAGTACATCCCGGCTGTTGGTGAAGGTATCGAAGAGGCTGCAAAGGCCGGCGTTATTGCAGGCTTCCCGGTTCTCGGTGTCAAAGCTACGGTATTTGACGGATCCTACCATGAAGTCGACTCTTCAGAAATGGCATTCCACATTGCCGGATCCCTGGCATTCAAAGATGCTATGGCAAAAGCAGATCCGGTCCTTCTGGAGCCTATTATGAGAGTGGAAGTTACGACTCCAGAAGATTACATGGGCGACGTCATTGGCGATATCAATGGACGGCGCGGACGTATCGAGGGCATGGAAGACATCGGCGGCGGCAAGATGATCAGAGGTCTGGTCCCGCTGGCAGAAATGTTCGGATACGCAACCGACCTTCGTTCCAAAACACAGGGTCGTGGTAACTATTCGATGTTTTTCGAGAGATACGAAAGAGTTCCGAAAAATATTCAGGATAAAATTGTTACAACAAAGGCTAACTAAGATAACAAATATCGCTTGAAAGTATAGGAAAAATAACATATAATTCAATTTAGCCTTTTTACAAAGAAACTTGGCCCGTTATGGGTTAAAGGGAAACACAAGGCCCGTAATGGGTAAGCAAATCAAGGAGGATTTACAAAATGGCAAAAGCTAAATTCGAAAGAACAAAAGCGCACTGCAACATTGGTACCATTGGACACGTAGACCATGGTAAAACAACATTAACAGCAGCTATTACAAAAACTCTTCATGAGAGATATGGTCTTGGTGAATTCGTTGCATTCGATAACATCGACAAAGCTCCGGAAGAGAAGGCACGTGGTATCACAATCTCCACTGCACACGTTGAGTATGAAACCCCGAACCGCCACTATGCACACGTTGACTGCCCGGGACATGCTGACTATGTCAAGAACATGATCACTGGTGCTGCTCAGATGGACGGCGCTATCCTGGTTGTTGCTGCAACCGACGGTGTTATGGCACAGACCAAAGAGCAC
>JAZNHY010000122.1:0-3259 GCA_045577235.1 Lachnospiraceae bacterium | reverse complement strand
CGGTATCATCTTTCTCCAGATACTGGGCTCTCATCTGACGTATGATCTGATTGCCCTCTCCTTCCAGGCAGTGCTCCTGCAGGACCTCACACATCAGAATTGCGCCCTTTCCTTTATACTTGTTAACACCTTTCTTCTGGACGATGTAGTGGGTTCCCGCATACTCCGTAAAGTCCGGGCCCCTGTACTGGCCGCCGAACAGCCTCAGCTCTAAAGCATCTCCGCCGAGATCCATCAGCCACTGCACAGCGTCCGAGCAGTTGTTCAGATATAACCACAGCAGATCCTCGTTGACACGGCTGCCGCTGATGCGCATCCAGTCGCGGGCAAACTGCTTTTTGTCGATCTTAACTCCCAACTCCCGCATGACTGGCGAGTCTACACAGGCAATATGCGCCCCCCTGGCCACGATGCCGTTGTGCTTTTCCAGTACGATGCATTTTAACCCCAGATCCGTACACCTTGCCCCCGCTGCCAGACCGGAAATGCCGCCGCCGATGATCAACACCTCTGTCTCCACCGTCTCAGCGATCTGCTCCTCCGGAATGGCATCAGGTCTTACAGCCCATGCGCAATCGTCATACATTCCGCGCGTTGTTTCTTCCTTTCCCATGTTCATACCCTCTCTAAACTATCCTATTCCTACAATTTCTCCTATCTGCCAAACATGTCATACACGCCAATTCAGGCAGTTCTTTAGTCATTTTCAGAATATCATTCGGGGGTATATTTTGCAATGATAGCTTGTTTCTCCCTATTCTTTTGCTTATAATAATTTTGACTTATGTTAGTAATATTTGTAATAAGGAGTTAATAATTATGTATTGCTACGCAGGAAAATTATTATTCGTCGATCTTACTACCGGCGAAATAGAAGTGCGTCCTTTGCCTGAGGAATATGCACGTGATTATCTGGGTGGACCTGGCCTTGGTGCCCGCATTCTTTATGATGAAATGCCAGCGCATGTTGGTGTGTTCGATCCGGAAAGTGTAGTCGGATGGGTCTGCGGCGCGCTGAATGATTCAAGCGGTTTTATGACCTGCCGCTACACGGTAGTCAGCAAGTCACCTGTTACCAATGGCTGGAACGATGCCAACTCCGGCGGTACCTTTGGTCCTGCCCTCCGCAGAGCTGGCTTTGACGGGGTCTTCTTCCGCGGCATTTCTCCAAAACCGGTTTACCTTTATATCGATAACGGCAAAGCCGAGCTTCGCGATGCATCCGCTTATTGGGGAAAGACAACAACATCCGAACTGGAAGACGCTCTGGCAAAAGAGCTTGGCAAGAAGGTCGCTGTTTCCAGCATCGGCCGTGCCGGTGAACAGAAAAAATATACTGCTGCTGTCATGAATGACAGGCACCGTGCCTGCGGACGCGGCGGCACCGGTGCTGTGGTTGGTTCCAAGCTGCTCAAAGCGGTTGTTGTCGCTGCACAGGGCGGCAAAACGGAGATTGCGCATCGTGATCAGATGTTAGCGGCCAACAAGAAAATGCTGGAATGGCATAAGGGACCAGTTGCTCCGGTTCACGAGATGTTTGATAAATGGGGAACTGGCGCAGCCTATGAATCCTCTGTTTTAAGCGGCGATGCCAGTGTAAAGAACTGGGCCGGTTCTTATCTGGATCTGAATGAAGATAAGATCAACAACCTGACCAGCGAGGCTATGGATAAACTTTATCGTGTCAAGAAATTTGCCTGCTTCGGATGTCCGGTCGGTTGCGGCGCCATCTATCAGTTAAAAGCAGAAGGCTATGATATCGAAGACACCGGTCGTTCCGAGTACGAGACCTCCGGCGGTTTTGGCAGCATGGTCGGATGCGAGGATCCTTTAACCGTCAACCTCTGCAGCACCTGGTGCAACGAATATGGTCTGGATACCATTGCTGTCAGCGGCACTGTCGCATGGGCAATGGAATGCTACGAGGCTGGTGTGTTCACCAAAGAAGATCTGGATGGCATCGAGCTGACATGGGGAAATCATATGGCAGTTCGTGCGATCACAGAAAAGATCTGCAAGTGCGAGGGCGTCGGCGCCATCCTGGCAAACGGTTCCCGCCAGGCATGTGCTGATCTTGGAAAAGGTGAAGATCATCTGGTCACTGCGAACGGCATCGAGCTGCCGCAGCATGACTCCCGTCTGGCTCCGCCTCTGGCACGTACCTTCAAATATGACCCGACACCGGGACGCCACGTCAAAGGCGGTGTTGGTCCTCTTTCCGGCGGACAGCCACCGGAGTATAAAAACAATCCGGATGCATTTGCCGATGATGATGTAACCGGTGTTGCTATGGCCGAGATCCGCAACAACGGCGGCTTCTGTCTATTCACTGACTGGGCGATGTACCCGGGCGGCCTGGAGGAATTCCTCAACGCCGGCACGGGCTTTGATATGACGCCGGACGATTACCGCAATGTCGGCCTTCGCAGTTTCATGATCCGTCATGCGTTCAACCTGCGTGAAGGTTTCCGCCGCAAAGATGCGCATCTCTCTGACCGCATGGTAGGTATTCCGCCACTGAAGGAAGGCCCGCTGGCAGGTATCACCGTTGATGTCGAAAAGATGGCTGACAACTTCTTTGACCGCATGGGATGTGACCGCGACGGCGTTCCTTCCAAAGAAGAACTGGAAAGACTTGGCGGTCTGGACGTGGTCATCAAAGACCTTTATGGAGAGTAATTATGATCATTAAGCTCAAAACCGTCTGCCCGGAGATCATCGGGCGGCTTCCAAATGGAGAATACGATATCGCAGATGGCTCCTCTGCTCAAAAGGCGCTCGCCCTTGCATTAGAAAGTAAAGGGATGCCGGTGCCGGAAGAAGAAAAACTGGCCAGGCTGATGTATGTCATCAACAGCCATTCGTCCAAAGGGGATGTCATCCAGCAGGACGGCGATCAGCTGATGGTCCTGCGCCCTGTCATCGGCGGGTGATCATTTATATCGCACATACATTCACAAAAACGTATAGCTAACGCATTCACAAAAACGTGCATATACTGCACTAAAAAAGGACGGTCCTCAAGACCGTCCTTTTTCTCAATCATTCATCAACTTAAAACATCGTGTTCGGGTTTTCGGATTCTGCCGGAACTTCCTGAATGACATCCCAGTGTTCATCGATCAGCCCGTCTTCGTTCAGACGGAAGATCTCAATGATCGCACGGCCGCGCGTGTTGAGCTGGCGCAGCGAATTCACATGCAGGATGACATAATCGCCCTCTGCAAAGCTGCGGATGATCTTGCTGTGCGCCTGCGGT
>JAZNHY010000121.1:0-3562 GCA_045577235.1 Lachnospiraceae bacterium | reverse complement strand
TCTGCTGCAGGCATCATTTTCAGGGGGAAAAAGAAGGAGAGTAAAAAATGAATAGAGGCAGAATCAAAAAAACAGTCATCGCTATGATGGCTGTTTTGCTTTTGGTCTTATCTGCATCAGAAATGGTGCTGGCCAATGATGCAGGCATAACGGAAACCGTTCCTTTAGCAGGAAGAGATTTTTCCTCCTGCAGGCTGCTGGTAGCAGCAGAAGATGCATCCGTTTTCCCGGAAGACGCGCCTATCCTTTCATCTTATAACGATACTTTTTTATTACAGTACCAGGATCAGGAAAGCGCAAAGAAGGCTTATCGATACTATCTGGAACGGGCAGATGCGGTGGATGTAGATACAGTTATTCGTATCTGTGATGACGGGGAAAAAGCTGATTTGGAGGGGATGCGGATGACAGAAGAAGATAATCCACTGGCCGAATTAGAAGAGGCGGTATCAGAATCACCTTTTGGAAAATACGATATTGCATTGATCGATACGGGAGCAAATGAGGAACATGTCAGAGAAACGGTTTCCCTGATCGGTGACGATCCTGCAGATTATAATGGGCATGGGACAAGAATGGCGCGTTTTATGGCAGAGGAGAATGAGCAGGTATCCATCCTTTCCATCAAAGCAATCGGTGACGATGGAAGAGGCGCTGTATCTTCTGTTTATGCCGCCATTGAATATGCAATCTCGCGGAATATCGGAATTATATCTCTTTCAGCAAGTGCTGAGGCAGCAGATAACCTGATTTTGATGGAGGCTGTGAAAAGAGCAACCGATCAGGGAATTGTATTTGTCGGTGCGGCAGGCAACCAGGGCAGTCAGGCAAATCAGTATGTTCCTGGATGTATTGAGACAGCTACCGTCATAGGAGCTTGTAATCAGGAGGGGAAACGCATTCCTTCTTCCAATTATGGGCCAACCGTTGATTACTTTGTTACAGCCACAAGTACTTCTGAAGCAACAGCCCGGTTCAGCGGGCTGCTTTCTTTATGGGGGATCAATGCAGTCAATGAGCATCTGAATCAGGGAAAAGTATTTACGGGAAACATTACCCAATCAAGTGAAGAAGCAGAAGAATATTATTATATGCTCATGGGAAATGATTTTACGGTATCTGCTGTTGCCCAGCAGTTTTATTCAGTGCAGGGAATCGGTGACAATGACCTTCTGTACTATACATATATCAACGGAGCCTGGACCGCTGCTTACTGCATTGATCATGGAAAAGGAAATCCAAATAATGATACCTATGTCTATAATCAGACCACAAATAATATCCTTGGATATCTTATGAGAAATGGTTACCCATACTATAAATGGGGGCTCTCCTGGCAGGAAGCGCAGTTTCTGACACAGGCAGCTGTGTTTGGATCTTTGGGCGTGGATTTTTATTCCGTTTCTGACGGTATGCATTCTCCATATTGGATCTGGAATCACATTTGGGGAGATGGAAGCTGGCAGGAAGGAAACTATGTTGGAAACATAGGCAATTTTCAGTACGCTGTGAATCTACTGAATAATGCAAGACGGAATGCAACTTCCGCTGATGCAAAATATGTGAATTATTGGAGCCCGTCTAATTCATACCTTCAGCGGATGATCACCCCGGCAAGAACGACAACATCTGTGAAAGTTATTAAGACAACATCCGCAGCTGGCGTTTGTAAAGACCAGCTGATGGGAAACGCCATGTACTCCGGGAATTTTCAGGAAGCAAAATTTAATGTATGGGTCTATGACAGCTTTGCACAAAGCTGGGGAGCAGTAAAGATTTATGAAACAGGGACAGATGGTTCCTTTACTATTAATGGACTTTATGTAGGAGATAGGATCCGGGTTGAAGAAATACAGGCGCCAAAAGGATATCTGCTTCCCTCTGGATATCAGGAGATTACATTAGCAGCTTCCAATAATTCCCTCACTTTTCAGGATGTTCCAGCCTTCGATCCCGGAATGCTGGTCCTAAAGAAGGTAAAATACAGTAATCAGGCATTCATGGCAGATAAACCATTGGAAGGTGCTGTTTTCAAGGTGCAGTATTTTGACAATGATTCCTGCAGTGGAGATGCAATAAGAACCTGGTATTTTCAAACAGGAGAAGACGGTTCCTTTTCATATTCAACCGAATATCTTGCACAGGAATACGAAAACAGCGATTTGTTTATAGACACACAGAATCATCCGAAACTCCCGCTGGGGAGTGTTCTATTCACTGAAATCAAAAGTCCGGAGGGGTATCTGCTTTCGGAGCAGTCACTGAAAGCAAAAATAACGCAGCCAAACGTAGGTGCAGAAGCAGTGTTTTCATGGATCACAGAAAGCAGCGGAATGATCGAGGTTCATTCGGACCAGACTGCGATGATCGGAAATACCGAGATTGCATTGGCTGTAAGAAAGATTGATGCATCCACACGAAAAAACCTGAAAAATGCGAAGCTGCAGATATTGGATGGTGAATCAGTCAAAACAGAGTGGCTGAGCGAAGAAACAGAAACCGTTATCCGAGATATCTTCGAGCCTGGTAAGACCTATATACTCAGGGAAATAAAAGCTCCTGAGAGCTATTTGGAAGCAGAGGACATTTATTTCCGTTTTAACGAACTGGGCGAACTGGAACTGCTGACGGAGGGTGTAGAAAGCTACACATCTGCAGATGGGATCTGCGGCATCATCATGAAAGATGACAAAATGATCGTCCTTCCGATGACTGGTTCCGGCAGTCTGCTGCTAACCATCATCGCAGGGGTGCTGCTGCTTTTCGGAAGTGCGGCAGTGCTGCTTGAGAAAAAGAAAAGATTCTTTTCCCTATCTCTTTGCATCCTTTCCATCTTTATGATAACGTTTCCATCCTTTGCAGCAGGAAGCATGGTCATTGAATCTGATCAAAACCCGGAACCTCGTTATACCGCTTATCAATTATTAAGCGGAACCGTGTTGGAGGAGGATGTTCTCTGGAACGTTCAAACCGCAGAGGATATTCCGGAGACATTTTGGGATAGACTTGAGGTAGATCCTTTGCAGCGTTCTTCTGTTGAAGTTGCAGAATGGCTGGCAGAGAATATTCGAAATGATGCTGATGGAGCTTTTGCCGTACGGCTTGCAAGAGAAATCCTGCAGGTGCCTTCTATTTTGCCGGATGCAGATTTTGCCGCGGATGAAACAGTCACTCTTCCGGATGGCTATTACCTGATCATTTCTGATGATGCACAGCCAATGATTCTGCTGGTCGGGAAAGAAAAAACCGTAACACTTCACGAAAAATCATCCGTTCCAACTTTGCGGAAAGAGATAGGAGAAGTGCAGGCAGATGGACAGGTCCGGTTTGGAAAGGCCGCAGACTCTGGTATAGGAAAAAAGATCCCATACCGTCTTTATGGCACACTTCCATCTAATTACAATGCCTATGATGCCTATTATTATTGCTTTTGCGATCAATATGAGAAAGGACTGCAAATAGATCTTTCATCCGTTTCTGTGACGCTGCTAGATGCAGAAGGAAAGGAAAAAGCAGATCTTACAGAAGAGGCGGATATTGATCTTATGGATCAATTGCTTAC
>JAZNHY010000120.1:0-7428 GCA_045577235.1 Lachnospiraceae bacterium | reverse complement strand
TACGGTTGAGGAGCAGCAGGCCATCGCAAGAGAGCGCCGCGCAAAAGCTATGCAGGAAGATAATCGTCGTTCCAGCCGCCCGGCAAAACGCCGCGCCTTTGGAAAGGCATCCGCAAAGCGCAGCACCTCCAGAAAGACATCCGCTCAGCGCAGCCGCACCGGCAGTAAAACCAATAAGAAAAAACTTCTCCCGCTCATTGCAGTCGCTGCACTATTAGTGATCGCTGCAGTGATCGTCATCATCATTTTTGCATCCAAGGTGAAAGAAGCCGCCAATCTGACGCTTTCCACCACCGATACCACACAGACCATCTCCTGGGCACGCAAGGGCAAAGACATTGGCTACGAAGTCCTGCAGAAAACCCCGGACGGAACCTTCCAGGTGGTCAAAACCGTAAGCCCGGAAGGCACAACCGCGATCACCGTGGAGGGCCTGACCAGCGCCACTCTCTATGAATACAAAGTGCGCGCGATAAAAGGCACCGACAAGCCAAGAAAATCTTCCGGCGTAACCATCAAGGGCTACACTGCCCATCGGTCCTCACGGATATCACCGCCAGCACCCAGGTCAAGGAATCCCTGACCTTCGTCTGGTCAGATTCTCAGCCGATTGCCGGATTTGAGCTCCGCTACGGTCCATCCGAAGATTTCCACGATGCCACCACCGTCACACTGACGGCGGAAAACATCGTCGTCGACGAGGGCAACGGCAAAAACACCTACACCATTGAAAATCAGCCGGAAGGCACAAAATACTACTACGCAATGCGGAGTTACTGCGATCAGAATTCCTATTCCGATTGGACGCCAACCGCCACCGCGCGCGTCACGCGCCCGGTCGATATGCATGGCATTGATGTCAACGCGCCGATGGTCGCCCTCACATTTGACGACGGCCCGGATGTCTCCAACATCACCTCTCGCATTCTGGATGCGTTCGCAGCAGTCGGCGGCCACGCCACCTTCTTCCAGCTTGGCCAGCGCGCGGAAATGTATCCGGAAAAGATCCAGCGCATCGTCAACGAAGGCCACGAGATCGGCAACCACACCTATGATCACGGCCACATGGGCGATGCCGTCACCAGCGACGACATCATCAGCGCCAACGATGCCATCGAGGCAGCCGGCGGCGTACGGCCGGTCAGCTTCCGCTCCCCAGGCGGCAACACCACAGAACTGATCCGCCAGACCTGCATTCAGGAGAACATGACGCTCTACTACTGGAGCATGGACACGCGCGACTGGTACACAAAAGATGCGGCAGAAACTGTCTCCTACATCAAGAGCCACGTGGAAGACGGCGATATCATATTAATGCACAACATCTACGATTCCTCCGCGGAAGCGATTGAGGAAATCCTCCCTTGGCTGGTGGACCAGGGTTATCAGCTGGTCACCGTTTCGCAGCTCTTAGTCGCCAAGACCGGCAATCTGCCGGAGCCAGGCCTGGAGTACTACACCGCCACCAAGACCCTGGACCGGTAAATAAAAAAGCTGTCATAACAGATAAATAAAAAAGCTGCCATATTACTATGACAGCTCCTAGGTCAACGATTAGTACCTATCCTTTTTACAGTTTCGTGACGTTCACAGCCTGCGGGCCTTTTTCGCCTTCTACAACATCAAACTCTACACTTTCGCCTTCGGCCAGTGTCTTATAGCCATCCATGTTTAATCCTGAGAAATGAACGAAAATATCTTTGCCTTCTTCGTCGCAGATGAATCCGTAACCTTTCTGGTTGTTGAACCACTTTACTGTTCCCTTTGCCATTTTTAATGCTCCTCCGTATTGATTTAATGCTACTGGATTTTCAGGAGCGGTTGCCCCTGTATAACCCATCTATTAAGGGAATATAGCACCACAAAATTAGAGTGTCAACAGGTGTGATTCAATGTATTTTAAAAAGCCAAAATCAGATTTGCGACGTTCGAAAAAGCCCGTAAATTCAACATTTTCCTTTCATCGCATTTAGAAATATGTCGCCGATCACGGCCATGTCTTCGGCCGTAAACGCCAGCGGGAAATTATCGGAAAAGAGGATCTGTGCCGATGCCGGAAACTCCTCATCCGCCTCCCAGATCAGCGCCCGGATGGTCAGTTTTGGGAGGAACGGGATGTCATAGGCACAATCAGCGCCGCTGGCAAACCGCCCGCTCTCCTCACGTGCTTCCTGCGCGCCGATTCTCTCCATGCCTTCTATAAATCCCTTGATGTTGTGGCCGTACGTGCCTGCCATACGGCTGATGCATCTGCCGCGGAACTGCACCTCGTAAACCGGCCCCCACGGCATCTCCGGGTAGGAATACATCTTCCCGCTGCTCTCCGCCTGCACACCCTCCATGACGTACCGCGCCAACAGAATGCGCACGTTGTCCGCGGTTTTCGTCTCGTCCTCGTAGAACGTTTCCATTTCCGGGAACGTCAGCTTCACGCGCCGATTCATCAGAAAAATCTTAAACTCGCCGTCGCGAAACTCACACCCGCTGCGCTTTGCCATCTGCTGCGGATCCATCTCGCGGAATTTCTCCTGATAAATACGGATCGGGTTTTCAGTTTTATTGTTTACTACTTCCATGTAATGATTGTCCTTAATATCTGTTAACTGCGCCGCTGCCTTGCCGCTTTGACTGCGCCGCTGCGGTCTTCGCCTAATCGAACAGCGTCGCGTCCGTATGCGGGATAAAGCACGCAGCCAGCAACTCATCCATATACCCCGGATACGTCGACAGCTCAATGTATGTCATGTTGTCAGCAATCTCAAAGACCTTCTGCTCCGCCTCGTCGGACAGCAGCATCGCGCAAGCACCGGTCAACGAGGAATTGCCTATATAACTGTATTTTTCCAGATCGATCTTCGGCAGCATGCCAATAGAGATGGCCTTCTCAATATCGATGCCCGAGCCGATGCCGCCGGCAATGATAACCCTCTCGATGCAGTCGACATCCATATCCAGCGACTTCAGCATGGTCTGGATGGCCGAGAAGATAGCGCCCTTTGCACGGATGAAGTTGTCCAAGTCGGACTCGGTCAGTGTCAGCTCCGATCCGCTTGCGCTCTCATCTTCAAACGCCACGATATATTCGCCGCTGCCTATTTCTTCATCGTAGCGGATCCGCCGTCCATGGCCGATGAACTTGCCTTTCGCATTCACCGCACCAGTGCGGAACAATTCGCTGATGATAGAGATCAGGCCGCTGCCACAAAGACCTCTCGCCTTAATGGAAGACCCCCCATCCGATGCAGTGCGTCCGCCCATGCCGTCGGAGTTTCCTCCAATAATAGAATAGTGCGGCTCAAAGTCTGCATCCATCTCTACACTATCGATGGCGCCGGTCGTCGCCCGCATGCCGCAGGAGATATCGCCGCCCTCAAACGCAGGCCCCGCGCTGCACGCGCAGGTCAGCAGATAATCGCTGTTGCCAAAGACCAGCTCGCCGTTCGTGCCCAGATCGATAAAGAGGCTTTGCATCTCTGAGTTCCAGATCATGGCATCCAGCGCGCCGGCTGTGATATCGCCGCCCACGTAGCTGCCCACGTTCGGCGCGAAAATGACTTTACCGTCCGCCTTACCCGGCAGACCGCAGCTCTCTATAGTATCGCCCTCGCGGCGCAGGAACTCCGGCACATACGGCTCCAGACGGATAGACTGTCCGTCCGCGCCAAGGAACAGATGCTCCATCGTCGTATTTCCCGCGATCACGTAGCGAATGATTTCTTCTTCCTGTTTACCGCTCTCTTCCAGCAGGCGCGCGATCATCGGCAGGATGGTCTCCTCGCGGACGGCCCTCCGCAGTTTCTCCACGCCGCCCTCTTTCGATTGCTGAATGATGCGGTTGATGACATCGGCGCCGTAACGGATTTGCCCGTTGCCCATGCTGCTCTTGCCCAGCACCTTGCCAGTCGTCAGGTCCAGCATTGCCGCCGTGCACGTAGTCGTACCAATATCGATTGCAACACCCACCGGCCCAGCTTCACCAGCCTCTAAAGCACCTGCGTTACCTACACCGGCCTCACTAGCGCCAGCACCAGCCTCTGCAGCACCTGTGCCTCCCGCTTCACCAGCGCCAGCCTCTGCAGCTGCGTTGCCTGCACCCGCACCAGCTTCTGCGACTCCGCGCGCGATCCCCGTATCAAAGATCTGTTGGATAGCTGCCTCATAGCGCGCCAGCTCTTCCGGACTGCTGATGTCCGCCGTCTTGATATCTTCCTTGAATGCCATGGCTTCCGCCGGCACCCAGATTGTCGCGTCAGCGATCACCTTCGATTGACACGCCAGCCGCCACTGATCATCATAGTCCTCGTCCGGAAGACTATGGATTCGGTCCATCTCCACGCTGCCCGCGATCACACGCACGCGGCACTTGCCGCACGTGCCGTTGCCCGAGCACGGCGCATCGATATGAATATTGTTGTCCTTCATCAGATCCAGAATGTTCGCGCCGGCCTCCGCCAGCACCTTCACATCCGATCCATTTTCAATCTTAAAAATAATGGTAAACATAGCAATCCTCTGCTGCCGCCGGGCCGCGCCGATGCGATCATCGGCCGCAAAACCCCGCCGCGCCTAATCCTCCGTAAAGCTGAAGCGCTGTTTGAGGCCCGCAATATCAACATCAAATTCGATCGTCCCGTCCTTCAGAACACTCTTGTCGATCACGACCTCCTTGCCCTTCAGCAAGTCCCTCACGTAGCCTTCCGGATCGTCCGTCTCCACCGTGGACACGAACACATCCCTCATCTGGTTACCGGAGCATTTATTAAAGATTTCCCGAATCACTTCATATCTCATTATCTATCCTTTTCCATCTCTCATTTGAGATCGCGAGTTTCGTGCATTTTTTTCATCGTTTTAATTTGAGATCGCGAGTTTCGTACATTTTCGCACATCTCTTTTAGATGAGATTGCGACTTGTGTTCTTTTTTTTCAAATCTAGATGTCTCAGGCCATAAATTAAGCAACAATGCATATGCATAAATCGACAAAAACGTACACAACTCGCGATTTCATATTTTTTTGCTGGCCATTTTCGAACACAACTCGCAATCTCATATTTCCTGGCTAATTATTTTGCACGAAACTTGCGATCTCAAATCTACTGGCCACTTTTTTTGCACGAAACTCGCGATCTCAAATTTTTCAAGCCCCAAAACGCAATTTGAGGCATATTTGCAAGCCCAGTCCCTTGTGGAAATAAGAAAAGGGGTCCTGGAACCAGGACCCCGCCCTATCAAATAATTACATGATCGGTTCCATGGTCAGAGCCGGATGTCCCTTGCTCTCCAGGAATGCATACAGCTCGTCCGGTTCAGTAGCAACCGTCTCATCGCCGATCATATCGGTGAAGTTGTCGATGCCCAGAACCTCTTTAGCTGTCTTGTTCAAACGTGTTGCAACATCGTCCTTCAGTTCCTTCGGCATCCAGACGATTCTTGCGATACCGCCCTCAGCGCTGATGAACTTCTTGGAAGCGATGAACTGACGTCCATGGCCCATGAATCCAGGAGTCTGCACGCCGCCGCCAGTCATGGAAGCAAGCTCGCCGAAAGTCATACCAGTCGGCGTCATGCCAGCGTACTCACGGTTAACAATAACAACACCGTTGCTCATCGGCTCGATACCGCAGATGCACTCGAAGCAGCCGCAGCTTGTCATCGGGTCTTCGATCAGTGAGTACAGCGTTACGTTCTCGATAGCGCCGTGGGTAGCCTCAGCAACCACCTCATTGACCTTGGTGTATTTGCCCAGTCTCTCATCCAGAAGGCCTTCCTTCGGGATCGGCTGTGACGGGCCAGTCGGTGAAAGCTCGAAAGTAGCTTTCGCATCCAGCCATGAAACAGCACCGCAAAGACCAAGTCTCTCCGGAGTAACCACGCAGCAGTGTGCCGGTGAGAAGCTCTGGCAGAGGATGCAGGTGTAGAACTCGTCTACGCTCTCGTCGGTCAGGTTAGCCAGACGGTCATCTCTCTTGCGGTAACGCGGCATAGCCACATCATCCAGGAATGCCTTAGCCTTGTCAGCATCGGTGATGAAGGTCACCTGGCATTTATCGACGACCTGACCAAACTCATCTTTGATCATTCCGTAAAGCACCTCGCCAAAATCTTTCAGACGCAGGCCGGCAGCAAACGCTTCTTTGCTGATACGGATACGGAACAGGTTTCTCTGTCCGGTGTGCATTACGCCTTCAATGTAGTTGAACCATGCATGGATCTTACGCTCGATAACTGACTCGAAGTCAGGCTGCATCTTTGCGCCTGCAACATCGACAACCGTACACAGCGGGAGACGGATGATGTCGTCAGCCGTTTCCGGAATGTCCGGACCATCGATCGTAATCTTGTGATCCTCGACCTCGTCAGCAGCCTTCATTGTTACTAACTCAGCGGTGACATTGTGATCGGAATCAAACTCAACATAAGTATCATTCTTACGAATGATCTCGCCCTCGAAAGCAGCTGCGAAGCTGACCGGCAGCTTAACTGCTTTCGCTTTAACCTTGATGTTGCGAAGCTCTAAGGACTTCGGTGATGTCTGGGTGTGGTCAACAACAGACTCCAGAGCACCCGGTACCTGATTCTCGCCCAGGTCAACATCAACAACAACTGGGAAGCCCAGTGCGATAGCGCCGGCACCAGCGGAAACCACAACAGCGTCAATATCGCCGAATGTGTTGACAAATGCCGGAACTCTGTCCTTCGTGTACTGAAGCAGTCCAGCCAGATCGCCCGGTTTCACACCGCCGAAGATCAGAGCTGCACGGACAGCAACGGTCACAACGTGGATGACAGAAGTAACATCATGTCCCAGCGGAACAACACGATACTCCAGGCCAGCCTTAACGCCTGCGCCCAGAACCTGCTCGATGATGTCGCCGACCAGGAATGTCATGATACCTTTGTCCTGATAATCTTTTACAACTGCTGCTGCCTCTTCCGGTTTGTCGGTCGAGCCAAGAACAACAGCAACGCCAGGGATGTCGCCGGTAACCAGCGGCACACCAAGGCTACGAATGATCGGGTCCGGCACGAAGCCGATGCCGCTCTCATTCTCATATGGCTGTGCGCCATCTAAATACTTCAAGCCTTCGATGATCTCTGCACCGACTGCAGTTGCAAGACCTGCATTCAGAGCTGCGCCAAGGTCTTCCTCATGTGTGACCAGTGATTTCATCACGTCAACACATGCCGGAAGCGTACCCAGCGTCTCAACCTTAACACCGGTTGCAGCATAGATCGTTGGGAAGAAGTAGGCGGTGTCCGGAAAAGCAATTTCTTTGTCCGGGCCGTATTTTGCGATCGCGTCATTGACAGCCCCTTCTGTCAAGCCGATGACCGCATCACTACCACCGTAAATCAGATCTGTTAAAACGCTCATGTTTAATACCTCCATTATCTGCACAGGCGCTCGCGCGATTCGCCCGTAAAG
>JAZNHY010000119.1:0-17107 GCA_045577235.1 Lachnospiraceae bacterium | reverse complement strand
GTTTAACTTCGGATCGGTAAAACGAATAACGATCTCCTGTGGCGGCCCGCCTATCGACTCCATCACCGTATGGGTGGCTCCCCACGTTTTCTCTTCCATCGGAACATCAGGATCCAGTGCTCTTGCACGGCCTTCCTCGTTCAGCTGAACATCAAAATGATCCTCCGGATCCCAGATTGCATAGCGGAACGGGTCCAGTCCATGCCACGCAAACCACCAGTACAGCATCTCGGCAGTCACGTCCGGCATTGGAATATTGGCTGCGCAAAGCAGACCTCCCTCTTCCAGCGGATAATATCCGAATTCTGCAGGGAACATCCCGCCCTCGATCAGTTTATGCCGGTCATGGACAGAGACAATTCCTTTCTCATGACCGCTGGCGGCAACCATTTGCAGCTGCTCCTCTGACGGAGAAGGGATCCCCTGTTCATAATACTTGTAATAAGGTTTTGTTTTGTCTTCTTCGCGAATCGGTACCAGTGTCATAGTGCCCTCCTTAATACTGTTAAGAGATGATTTATTTTATCATCGTAAAAGAAACTGTGAAACTCAGCTTTCACGTTGTATACGCAGTGTGATCAAAATGATTGCAGCATAATAAACAGCCAATACAATATGACTCATACACACATTCGTTTTAGGGAATGCGGTTTTTCGGCCAGCATGGCATCGATGATGGTAAAAAGAATATAGCCAATAGACAGAAGCTGCCCTTTATTAAAGGAGGACAGCATCGCTGCAAACAGTATGAATGTATAAACTATGATCAGCACAGTAAATCCTTTCGGGATCCGCGCATGGAAGATGATCAAGGCGACTAAAATGATCGCCGCTAACGCTGCACAGATCAGGATCTGCCACAGCTTCAGATGGTGGTCGTTTCGCAAACTCCCGATAAGAAATACGATATGTCCCACTGCAAACAAAGCCATACCTGCCGGAAAGTAGATGTTTATGATCGCATCCGCCAGGCTGTATAGAATGACGGTAATCATAACAGACAGGGCGAAAGCGGTCTTTTTCTGCAGATAGAATAGAACTGCAAAAAGAATGATCTCAATTGAGATTACTATTTTGCCTGCAACAAGAATACCGTTCTGCTCCGGCCAGATCAGAACCCCCAGCCTTCCAATAATAAAGAGAGCTGCGGTTAGTATGATAAATAAGAGTTCCTGTTTTTTTAATCTATTCATACATTCTATCCTTTCAGAATCTGGTTTATTGTAGCACACCCTCTGTCTGCCAGAGATAATATTTCCTGCCTTTCTTTAAATATCATTTTTTATCATGTTTTTAGCAGATTTTATCATTTTAATGTTATATAATGTATGTGATAATCTCATCAGTACTCTTGGTAAAACAGCTTTGAAAGGAATGACAGGAGGTTTTCATGCAGAAATTAGAGATTATCAGCACAGAAGTTTTAAATGATTATACGACAACAGCAATTGCGTCAACCGTTGTTGGCACCACCTATAAAGTTGACGGAAAAGAAGAGATGATCAAAGCCGATGAAGGATTTGTTCTGGTTCTGGTTGTAGATCAGGCAGAAAGAGATCTGATCCCTGATGCAGCTTACGATGTGAAGGATACATTTGAGATCGTTCAGGTGAAGATAACGCGTAAAGGCGGTCCTAGCGCAGCACCATGGATCGGGGCAAAAGAAGAAGAAAAGGCAACTTATTACTTCCGCCAGGCACTGTATGTCAATGGAGGCGCAATTGATAAAGATGCATCGGTCAGCAGCCTTCTGACAAATGGAAGTTTTAATGAAAAAGAAGCCGATCATATCACGCTGAATACACTCGGCACACATTTTAACGGTATTCTGATCGATAACGGCTCCCAGTATAAAATCAAAGACTCCTCCTTCTTTACAAAAGGAGATGGCGGAGATGACCTTGCCGGATGGGGTGCAGTTATCATGGCTGATAACAAGTCCGAACTGGAGATCAAAAATACCTATATCGAGACCGAAGGCGCCATCCGCTGCGCATTATACGTTGACAATACCTCCATTGCGAACGTTGAAGACAGCGTAATATATACCAAAGAAACGCCGGATACTTTTGACGAGTATGCAAGCCTTACGCCAGGCATGATGAAAAGAGTCCCGTTCGCACTTGGTATGGAAGGAACTGTTCGTTCCCTCAATGTCATGGCAGACGGCCAGGGTAAGTTTAAAAACTGCGTAGTGGTATCCACCGGATGGGGAGCACTTTCAACAGACTCCGGCACAGCTTACGATATCTGTGGCACCTACGCACTGGAAGCAGAAAACACCCTCTCCGGAATCGGCACACTGGAAATCGCACAGGAAGGCAAAGACTACACTGCTGTTAAGGAAGTGAATGACGTCAAGTACGGATTTACCGTTGGCGGCTCCGGATATGTGACCTATGCGGATTCCGGTATTCACAACTTATATAAAAACGTAGAGTTCTACTCTCCTGACTATATTCAGGTCATGGGCTCCGGCCGTTCCGGATCGGCTTATTATGATTCCTATCTGCTTTCCGGTCATACAGCTTTCATGACACAGCAGACGGGCGGCGGGTTATTTGAACTGACCAATACTACGGTTGATACAGTGGACGCACTGATCCAGATGAAATCCGGTGCGGCTAATACCGGCGTTGCAAATATCGTAGTAGATAACTGCAAGATCAATTTTGACGGCACCTCTACCAGAGATAAAGACGGTATCCTTGCAGAATTGATCGAGTCGGATGATGCCGGCAACCCGGGCATCACCACTTATACGATCAACGACACCCCGGAAGATACTGTTCTTACCAGAAGCACCGTGGCAGATAGTTCCGCCACTTTTAAGAACGGTTCTTATAAAGGAAATATCTATAACAGCATTTACAACTACCGTCAGGCGCTGAACGTTACACTGGAGAATGCTTCCCTGACAGGAACAATTTCCTCCTCTCAGGCAATACATGTAGACCTTCAGGGCAATGTAGTTCCAAACGGCACCGTATTAAATGCTTTTATGGGTTCCAAAGAATATGATCACTGCAACTATGCAGCAGAAAAAGGCGGCATGTCCGATGATGCGAAACTGATCGGACGTTTCAGGCATACAGCAGCACCGATGATGAACAACCTGATCAACGTTACTTTGTCCAATTCCAAATGGGATGTGACAGGAGACGGGTATCTCAATTCTCTGACGATTGACGCCCTGACAGATGTCAGTGCAAAAGAGGCAGTCACGCTTTACACCAAAGCCCTGACGATTGAAGGAAAAGCATGCGAAAGTGGTTCTTACGTCTCCGGTAATGTGACGGTCAAAGTAGACACAAGCGCAATTGAAATACCTGACAATGGTGTTGTAGATGCCGGCCAAACCTATGGCAATGTTGTTTATACACTTACGGCAGTCAAAGAAGACGGCAAATTTGATTCTGACTCCGTAACAGTAAAACGTCAGAACTATGTGGACGGCAACCTGTATTTCTCACTCACCCCTTGCGATGGCTATGAAATCGTATCTCTGACTTCTGAAGGCGGTTCAATTGAAAAGAACACAGCAGGAGGGGAACTTGCGATTTATGAAAACGTGCTCGCTCCTGCAGAAGGCGCGAAAGAAATGAAGGTGCTCATCACGGTTCGTCAGGAATCTTAAAATGACAAAAAAAAGTAAAAAAATTGATTTTTCTGCCAGCTTTGCAGCTGCCATCTGTATCGGAATAAAACCTAGCTCATTTTCCTTTTCTTCTCTTTCCTACACAGATGCGGTAATGGCAAAGCTGGCCTTTTTTGATCAGATCCGCGATCTTTTCAAAAAAAAGAAAGTTGCTCATGAATACAGCCGGAATGCGGATGCCATCACTCTGATCGGCGCCTTTCCTCTAGAGGATCGGGATTGTTTTGCGGAGAAATATATCCGTCCGCTGATAACAGCGATCAACGAAAAAGAAGAGCCAAAAACAATTTGCGGTATTGGTCTTCCATCTATGAACAGCGTACATCTGCCGGAAGCCGTATCAACATCAAAGGAGGCCTTTGAACTGTATTTCTTTGAAGAGGGTACTGTCTTTGAATATCAGAAAAGTTTCCGCAGGAATCCTTTCTCCTTTGAAGATTACGAGAAATATTCGGAACAGGCACTCAAATCGATCCTGATGAAATCCAGTGATGCCCTAAACAATATAGAAGCCTGTCTTGATCTGATCCGCACGATTCACTATGGAAATAAGAACGCTGTGATCATGCGTGCTATGAATTTTACTGGCGAGCTGGCATATCAGCTGCACCGATATCATTTCCTGGAAAGTGATTTTTATAAATATCAGGATGCACTGCAGGAGAAAGTCCTGTCTGCCGCTACATTTCCAGAGATGAAAACTCATGTCCTGGAATATTACAGGGAGATCCTTCCAATCATCTACCGGGAGCATCGCGGAAGCGGCAAAATGATGGTGGAACAGGTGAAAGCTTACATGCGTGAAAACTACATGAAAGAGCTGACAGTCGATGACCTTGCAGCCATTGCCTGTGTGAGCCCAAAGTATTTCAGTCATATGTTCAAAAATGGAACCGGCGAGAATTATAAATCCTATCTGACAAGTATCCGGTTGGATGCAGCGATGGAACTGCTGTCCAATTCTGATCTTCGATTATACGAGATCAGTGATCTGGTCGGATATAAAAATGTCCGAACCTTTGTAGAAGCGTTTTTACGAAAATATGGAGTTACGCCGGGCAATTACCGAAAACAATTATAATTAAAAAGAGAAGAGAGTCTGCGACAGACTCTCTTCTCTTTTTATAAGTTAAAGTAGTAGCAATAGAAGAAAGATAACTATTGCTTTTTATGCTTGTGCTTTTGCTGCCGGCGGCTGGCCGCTTACTTTTTTGGCTGCATTGATTGCCGCTCTTGTCTGCAGTGTATCCAGCGTAACTGCTGCTAACAGCACTATTCCCAATGCGACGTACTGCCAGTACTGGTTGATATTCAGGAAGTTCATGCCCTGGTTCAGTACGGCGATGATAAGGACACCGATTACCATGTTACTCATCTTTCCTCCGCCGCCGCCCATTTTGACGCCGCCGAGCATTGCGCCTGCCATGACGGTGAACTCAGCGCCGATGCCCATGGAGTTTGCTGCAGAACCAATTTTACCAATGTTTACGATCTGTGCGATTCCAAAGAACAAACCTGCAAGTGCAAAAACAGCGATCCTCATTTTAGCAACAGATACTCCTGAAAGTGCAACAGCATCCGGGTTGGAACCAAGTGCGTACACGTTCCGTCCAAAATGAGTCTTATTCAAAATCAAAGAGCCGATTATGACCATAACAATCATTACGATAACACCGGATTTCAGGTAACTGTTTCCAATGAATGGAATATTTGCTCCGCCGAAAAACTTAAACATTCCGGAAAGGCCTTTGTAAGTATGTGAAACACCTCCGGAGAGCAGATATGTTGCGCCGTTTAAGATATACTGGGTTGCCAAGGTGATAACAAACGGGAACACTTTCAGCCAGGCGTACATAACACCATTGAATCCCGAAAGCACAACTGAAAGTGCGATGCCGCATAAAGCGGTCACGATAAAGATCATACTTCCGCCGCCGGAATCTCCACCATCGATCAACGCCATGACAATACCAACTGTCGAAAGCAAGTATCCTGTGGATAAGTCCATTGCTCCGCCAAGCATGATGAATGTGATACCGATACCGGTAATGACCAAATACGCATTCTGTCCGAGAATGTTCATCAGGTTTGGCATGCTAAGGAACTGACGTCCGGTCACGATCGGGCAAATAACACCAAATGCCACAAGCAGCACGATCAAAACGATCAGCATCATATATTCCTGAATATAATCTGAAAATCTCTTCTTCATATTCCCTCTCCTTTAGTTTTCAACGGCACTCTGGGATGCCATGTCCAATATTCTTTCCTGGGAGAATTCTTCTTTCGTCAGTTCCCCAACGAGACATCTCTCGCCAAAGACCACAATACGATCTGACATTCCCAGAAGTTCTTCCATATCCGATGTGACCATGATCACGCATTTGCCTTGTTCGCACATCTGATTCATCAACTCGTAGATCTCGTATTTTGCTCCAACGTCGATTCCTCTGGTAGGCTCATCGAAAATGATAATGTCCGCCTTTGTAGCCATCGCCTTTCCAACTACGACTTTTTGCTGGTTACCGCCGGAAAGCGTCATAACCTTTGTCCGATCCAGGCTTGGCGCCTTAATGCGCATGGCTTCTCCATAATACTGAGCGATTTCTTTTTCTTTTTTCTTATTTACAAAACCAAAATGCGAGATCTCTCCTAATACGTTGTAGACCAGATTCCAGGAAATCGTTTCCATCAGGAAACATCCTTCTCTCTTTCTGTCTTCCGGGATCAAGCAGATCTTATATTTGTGCAGGGCATCTTTCGGGGAGCGGATATTAACTTCTTTCCCGTTCACTTTTATTGTGCCCCACTGCTTCTTCTCCGCACCGTAGACGACTTTCATGATCTCTGTTCTTCCGGCACCGACCAGTCCCGCTACACCTAGGACTTCGCCTTTATGGGCTATGAAAGAAATGTTTTTCACTTTATTACCTGTCAGGTTCTCAAGTTCTAACGCAACTTCCCCAATCTCCGCGTGCCGCGGCGGAAATGTTGCCGTCATTTCCCGGCCGACCATATATTTGATCAACTCCGCACGATTGGTCTCTTTTGTCATCACCGTTGTGATATATTCGCCATCCCGCAGGATCGACACACGATCTGATAATTCAAAAATCTCATCCAGTCTGTGAGAAATGAATATGATGGCGACACCTTCATCACGGAGCTTATTAACAATTTTGAATAAGATATCCACCTCTGCAAGAGAAAGCGGTGCTGTAGGTTCATCCAAAATAAGTACTTTGCATTTCTTGGAAACAGCTTTTGCAATCTCCACGATCTGCATATGACCTGGTGTTAAATCTCTGACCAGCGTCTTTGGGTTTATATCCACACCAAAGTCATCAAAAATTTTCTGGGCAATCTGGTTCATCTTTTTCTGATTTACAAACCTGCCCTGTTTTTCGCCGTAGCAAATGTTCTCTGCGGCGCTGAGTACATCGATCAGGTTGAATTCCTGATAGATACATTCGATTCCATGTTTTCTGGAAAGCGCAGGGGTCATAGCGGAATATGTCTCCCCATCAATAGTTATGGTCCCCCCGTCCGGTGCATGTGCGCCGGTAATTGCTTTAATAAAGGTTGATTTTCCTGCGCCGTTCTCACCGATCAGAGCATGTACTTCACCCGGGTAAAAATCGATGGACACATTATTAAGTGCCACGACACCAGGGAATACTTTTCGGATCCCATTCAGTGATAATGCAGGTTTTTTCTCCTCTGCCATAACGTTTGTTACCTTTCTCTACTCTTTAACTAATTACTGTTTTTTCAGTGCGGGCTGCGGGAAAAGCCCCCGCAGCCCGTTTACTGCTGCATCAGCAGAATCTAAACAAATTAATATAAGAAGTTCGGTACTTCATATTTTTCGCATGGATTAGCATCGCCCTGTTTCCAATTAAGCTCTAAGCCATATACGTTAGTTGCGGAAATATCATCAAAGTAAGCTTCACCATAATTCCACTTATATCCGCCTTCTCCGCAAACACCTAAAAGGATGATTGCCAGTTTCTCACCAGTTGGTGAATATGCTTTTGCACCAGTCGGATCGTAAGTGTTCTGCTGCTCTTCCGTAGCGGTTGCACCGTAGCTGGAGTAACCTTTCACTGCATTTGCAGAATGGTCAGCTTCAACTGCTGCATACATAGCCTGGAAAGTAGGATCTTCAAAGTAACATGGTAAAACTGCAAAGTCTGCAAGGTCTAAATGATTCTGAGCTGCATAGTCTTCAATTGCTGCTGCTGCGCCCATAGCTTCATCCGGCTCGTAAGCAATGAAGATACGACAGTCAGGATGTGCTGCAAGAACAGCCTGTGCATTATCATATGCATCCTGCTGTGCGGACTGCCCATAAGCCTGTGTTGTAGATACACATACCAGAGTATCGGAATCTGCAAGCGTTCCTACAATTGCGTTGGAACGATAAATTCCGTCTGTGATATCCAGATAATAGTCAACTGCTACTTCATATTTGCCGTCAGCATTTTTAGGAATGTTTCCGCCTTCTGCGACTCTCTTCTCAACCCAGTCTTCTGCTGCCTGAACGGCGAACATACCTGTGATAGAGTATTTTGTTGCAATGTAGCCTGCAATCTCATAATCAGGAGCTGCACCTAAAAAGTCGATTGCAATGCCGGCTTTTCTTGCCTGATCACAGACATCCTCAAGCATTGGAGTATCCATAGCAGCGATCATAAGTGCACCAACGTTGCCAGCTGCGATTGCATCTTCTACAAAGGTGACCTGGTTAGCCGGGTTTCCTTCTGCGTCTTTAGCGACGTATTTCCATCCCTGCTGTTCCATGACCCATCCCATAGAATCTGCATGCATCATAAGTCCCGGAACGCCTGTTGTAGGCAGGATTGCCCAGACTTCCTTCTGGCCGTTCCAAGTAAAGTCTTCGGTTGCAGCTGGTGCTGCGGAGCCAGAACCCTGCGAAGTGTCACCACCCTGGTCTTTACCCTTGCCGCAGGCAGCCAGAGCGAGAACCATTACTGCTGCCAAAACAATTGCAAAAATCTTTTTGATCTTCATTTTCCTTCCTCCTATTTCATTCAGATCTAATTAATAAGCTTTTTAAAATCGGTTCGTACCGATCAATGTCAATGTTTATTCCGGCTTTTGAATCAGTTCAATCAGAACGCCGTTGCAATCATGGATAAACATAACTTTGTCATCACCCATAGCAACTTCATGCACGATCTCTACGCCATCTTCCTGGAATCTTTTCTTAATGTCATCAAAACTGTCGATCGCAAAAGCCACATGTTTTGTTCCCACAGTCTGAAGATCCGTGTTCGGAAGAAGGCGCTCTTCCGGAATCTTCTTCGGCTCACTGTACTCGAAAAGCTCGATCTGATAGCCATTCCACTCGATGAAAGCCAGTTTTGCGTCCAGCGGCGGAGCGTAAAAAGGTCCTTCTACCAGTTCAAACCCCAGCTCTTTTTTGTACCAT
Source organism: Lachnospiraceae bacterium (assembly GCA_045577235.1). Classification (GTDB taxonomy): domain Bacteria; phylum Bacillota; class Clostridia; order Lachnospirales; family Lachnospiraceae; genus RGIG5612. Next base: position 7,994 of record JAZNHY010000119.1, on the reverse strand, counting down.
TCGATCGATTCTTCGATGTTGTATGTGCTGATGCCTGTGTGAAGTACTTTTGTTATTTTTCCTGCCATGTTCTCTCCTTTCTCTGCTGTGATCAGTTCATTCCTGCATCTGCAAGCAGTCCTTCAGCTATAAATGTTCCCAGCAGTTCATATCCCTTTTCCGTCAAGTGGATCCCATCTTCTGTGAAAAGATCCGTATTTGTCTGACTGGAATTAATGTCTCTCTTGAAATATGCGTTTGCATCCAAAAGCAAAATGTTTTTGTCTTTCGCCACTTTTGCAATGTACTGGTTTGCAGCAGCTGCTGAATCCTTCTCTTTTGCATCTTCTGAATATGGATAGCTCACCAGATATACCAATGTTCCTTGTCGGGTTAAGCCATCCACATTTGCTTCCAGAACACCTTCCGGGTCATCCCCCTTGCGATAATTTTCGAAAGTGTAAAGAAGGATCGCGATGTCGCAGGCTTCGTTCATCTGCTTATAGGTGGTATTGCCTGCAAGCCCATCCTCATCTCCGTAATTGTTCACTGCAATGTCTGCACTTACGACCTTGGAAAGTTCCCTTTTCAGCACGTCAGGATAGGTTGCTTTCCCGTCTGTCGTACCTTTTGTAATGGAGTCACCCAGGCAATTGATGGTGATGCTTTCACTCCCGCCCAGGATCATTCCTGCGTTTCTTGCCTTTCCGGTGCCTTTCCCGGTCACCGCCAGAACGACGATCAGTATGAAGACCAGCGCGATGACTCCTGTCAGGATCCATGTCCTTTTCCTTGCAAATTTCTGTTTTGTCTCGTCATCAAGCTTTTCGTACAGAGCTTTGTATGCGTCATTTGGACGTTTCTTATAATCCGTCCGGAAATCGTTTCGCTTGAAAAATGTTCCCATACTTTACCAGCAGATCAATCCGCCTGTGATATCTGAACTTGGCTTTGGAAATACATAATCTGCATATGCCTGCGGGATCTGCTCATATCCGAAGGTATGGCTGATCAGCGGGGTGATGTTCAGTCTGCCGTATTTCACCATGTCCAGATAAACTTTGATATCGTCATCGCTTGTCCAGCTGTCTTTATTCTTGTATGCCTTGAGGGTGCGGTTCATGACCGGCGGCCAGATGCCGATGATCTCAAGGTCTGCTCTCTTCATCTTGTATGGTCTGGAGTTTACATAAGTTCCGATCAGGCTCACGCCTTTCTGCATGATTGGATCATCGATCGGTGGAAGTGCCTCGCCGTGGACCTGAGAGATCATGACCAGACGTCCTCTTTCCGCAATCAGTTCTGCTGCCTGCATCAGTGCATTGCGGTTCCCGGTTGCTTCGAAAATAACCGGGATCTCAAGGCCAAGTTCTGCAATCAGTTTCTCCAGACCTTCTGGATCGGTCTTTGTATTCACGACAAAATCGATGCCCATTTCTTTGGATGCGGCCAGTTTCTCATCATGATGTCCTGTGATGATCACCGGGCATGCGCCTGCCAGTTTTGCCAGCTGCGCGGTAACGGAACCAACAAAACCTTCGCCCATTACAATGCAAGGCTCGCCCATCATCAGGCCGGACTGGCGCAGTGCGTACATGCCTGTCATGGAGAGATTCCAGAATGCGGCCTGTTTCATATCGATGCCCTTAGGAGCTAGGGTACAGTTCAGTTCAGATGTAATGATGTATTGTGCATGTTCAACAGTGGATACGACTTTATCGCCCACTTTGAATTCTGTAACGCCTTCGCCGATTTCCACAACTTCACCTGCCATTGCATAGCCAATGCTGGTTGGCAGCGGAACAATGGCTTCATGTAAAAGCCCGCATTCTGTGCCAGGACTCATAGCGCTGTATTCTGCTTTGATCATCACTTCGCCTGGACCCGGTTTCTCCAGTTCTTTCTCTTCGAGTTCTACTTTTCCCGGGTATGCTTTTGCGTAAACTGTTTTCATATTGTCCCCTTTCGATGCATCTGTTTTTTTATCTATGCCTGCACTGTAGCATATGGTCGGGATGAGTCGTTAACACTTATAAAGTTGTGGGGTCACAACTAAAATTTTGATTTCCATTTAGACTTTTGATAAAATAATCGAACAAACAAAACCTTTCGTTTTTATGCACAGAATGAATTCTTAACAAGGAAAGGCGGCGTGCATTATGAATCAATTAGATATCTATTGTTTTACTTCGATTGCCCGTACAAGGAGTTTTTCCATCACTGCAAGAGAGCTGATGATCTCGCAGCAGGCAGTCAGCAATCATATCAAAACGCTGGAAGAAGAGATTGGCTTTACCCTGTTTTTCCGATATGGGCAAAGTGCCACTCTTACAAAAGCCGGAGAAATCTTTCTGGATTATCTGATCAAGCGCGATCAGCTGATCTCTGATTTTTTCAAGGATAATAACGAAAAGAAAGAAACCGAACCATTCTTTATCGCCTGGACGCAATGGGCAGGATGCCCTTCCATCCCGGAAAAACTGCTGCAGGAGTTCCGTAAAGAATACCCTGATGATCTTTTTTTGATAGGTGATATGCCTGCAAACAAAATAAAAGAGGCCATCAAAGAGAAAAAGGTTGATATTCTTTTCACCTCACAGTTTTCAGTTGATTACATGTCAATGTCCTGGGAACATACTTTTATCTGCACGCAGGAAATCTATCTGGTACATAGCAATCGGATCGAATATGATATGAATGATCTTGGGAAATACCCATTCTTTGCCATCCCTGCCGGTGAAACGAATGAGCACATGATCATCGAAAATGCTAAGAACACCTGTGCCCGCATGGGGTTTGTTCCAAAGAATGTGATCATCTGCAACGATATTGGTTCCGCCTATTTGAATGTCCTGACAATGGGAGGGCTTTCTTTCGGAGCGGAAAACACGACAAAACTGCCAATCAAGAATTTCAGATTGACGCCAACAGGTATTTATTCGGATTATGTGATGTGTTCTCCGTTCTACCCGGAGGATCCTTCTGCTGTGCGCTTTATCAACTTTATCAAGGAGAAGGTTAAAACCATCCCTCACAGATCGATCAAGGAGGCAGGGCAATGACACAAATACAATTGGAATGTTTCCTTGCCGCAGCCTTAAATGGCTCCCTCTCCACTGCGGCAAAAAGTCTGTTCCTTTCCACACAGGTAGTCAGTCAGCATATTCAGCATCTGGAGGCGGAGATCGATCATCAGCTTTTCGTCCGCTCTAAAAACGGCGTGACATTAACCGAATATGGGCAGAAATTCTTTAATCTTGCATCGGAATGGTCTGTGCTGTATAAAGACGCGATCCGGAATATGGAGGAATATTACGTCTGCCTTTCCGCTTCTTTAAGCATTGGACTTTCAGAATACGTGGATTACATGGGAGAAATCAGCAACCCTATTGTTGCGTTCACATCTTCGCACAAGAATGTCCTGATAAACGGAAACCACTATAAAAGTTCTGACCTCCTGAAACAGATTGAGGAAAAGACTTTAGATATTGCAATTATCCCTGACAGTCAGATCGTCTCCGGCGGTGATTTTGAGGTGGCTCCGTTCGCAAAAGAAGACCTGCATCTGTTTATTTCTGCAGATATCAAGAATAAGAAGAATCTGAAGATCGGAAGCAAAGAACTGGACGAGATCGTTAAAAAGATTCCTCAGCTGAACACAAGTTACGGTGTGTGGACGGATAAAGAATGGGAAGAAGTCTCCAACCGGATGAGTTTGTCACAGGATTACCGGCCGCAAAAATTTTATGAACTTCCAAATTTCCGCTCCGTCGCTGTGACACTGCGCAGTTTCCCAGCCTCTGCCGTCTGCGATGTCCGTTTTGGTTATAAAGTAGGCAAATCTATCTTCCGAACGCCGCTGAAAACAGAGTCCTGGCTTTGCTGTGTCTGGCACAAGCAGAATGAAAACCGCCTGATTCATGAATTTTCTGATCATATGATCAATTATTACGGAGAAGCAAAAGGTTGAAACAATGAAAACATGGCCGCACCCTTAAGGGGACGGCCATGCTTCCTTTTTAAAAGATTTAGGAGAAGAAAGTAAAAAGTAAGTATCATTACGGTTGACCAGGTGCACCTTCCGCACCCGGACCACCAGGACCAAATCCATCAGGAGGCGGGCCACCAGGGCCGCCAGGACCTCCAGGACCGCCCATCATTCCGTTCTGGATTTCCATTTCAATGTATTTATCACTGATCGTGTAGCTTCCGTCTTCTGCAACATCAAGCCATCCAATCAGGTTAAAGGCAACATCTGTGATCACAGCTCCGCTGACCGGATCATCCTGTGTCGCGCCAACGATATAGTAAAGCTGTCCATTCATCGTGAAGTCAGCATACTTGCCCATACATTCATTTCTATATGTCTGTCCAATCACCCAGTCGCTGGAATCAACCGTTCCTACTGATCCGCCGCTAGTCAGATCACCCGCTTCTTTGGAGGTTCCATCATAAGGCTGACCGTTCACATAAAGAGTTGAACCTTCACTTATGTTTATTGTTCCATTATTGACAAGACCTTTAATGTAGCAGTCCTTATCAATGTTCCATACTGCTCCCTCTTCCAGGGTAACAAGCACATTCGCACCACTCATGGTCTTGTTGATCACATGTGAAATGATGTAATACTCATTCATTGTAAACTCAGTAATCTGGATGTATGCAGCTTTGGATTCATCTTCTGTTACATTGCCCTCTGCATCGAGCAGCACGTATTTAACTGTGCAGGCTGTGCCGCCGTTCGGCGCGATTCCCTCGCCATATTTATCTGCCAGTTCTTTCAGGTAGCTCACCGCTTCTGCTGAATATGGAAGTCCGTGAACGGCAGATGTAGAGGTAATGGAACCGTTCAAAGTAACATCACTTCCGATGTTGACCAGAAGTCCTCCCACATTTGTATCTTTTCCTGTTCCGGATCCGTTCAGGATATCTCCGTTATAGGTGACTGGTGTTCCGTCAATATCCGTTTCCAAACTAAGGGATGTGTTGTATGCGCCGCCATTCTGCGGGGTTACGAAACCTGCTTCGTTTGGATCTGAGAATCCCGATGAGAAGGTCGGCATACCCCATGCTTCACCGGTCCATTTTGCAAATCCCTGTGAACCGTCGGTATCGCCTCCGGCGCCGGATGTGCCGTAACCATCGTCATCGTCCATCATCTGGAAGATGATTCCTGACTTCGGATTCATTTCTGCTCCGCTTATCACATAGGTGGATGCCTGTGCACCACGTACCAGAATAACTGCTTCTTCGGTATTCCAGACAGATCCCGTATCTAACGTGCATTCTTCTGCACCCTGGTGATCCATAACTCCGAAGACCGAATTTACAACCGTATTTTTCCCTTCGCCTTCATAGGTGTAAACCGTGCGGTCCACGCCTTTATTTGCTACTGTCATTCCCTTTGCAGAAGCACCAAAATAAGTCGGACCAGCACCCGTAAGAATGGTTGCATATGTAGTACCATCAATTGTCGCGCCAAAGAAATTCTCATAGGAATTTCCAATATTGTATGTTCCATAGCCTGAGCCATAGTTTCGTTCATAACCGAACAACGCAGCACCACCGTTCATAGAACTGGAGCTGTTGTTTCCGGTTTTATCTGTTCCATCATATTCCGAGATCTTCAGCGTGGAATTGATCACGTTGACAGTTGGTTTGGTGCAGTCGTCAGTGGAGATAACTGCCCAGGATCCGGACTCGATCACAGAATCTACAACAGTAAAAGAACTGTTTGTGCCAAGTACGTTTGCAGCACGTACACCGCCATAGATGCCCAGGATCCAAGGAGGAGAGATCATATATGCCTGTGCTGCAGTGCTTGCGTATCCTTCATATGCTTCTGTCAGTGGATTATTGCCGGCGGCATAAATACTGGAATTCGTCATGACTGCATCTGCATATGCATCCACGATCACGCCATCACGGCCGAAACCGTCTGTTTTGATCGTTACGTTGTCCATCGTCAGAGTAGTCTTTGTGTTTTCTGCACCTGTTGCCATTACCACAGTCCCCAGCGCGGTAAAGTCGTTTGCGTTTTTACCATCGGATTGATCTGAGAACGTCAGGTTTGCATCGTTCAGTTTGACGTTTACGTCTGCGTCAGTTCCAACCACTGCAAGGAATCCTGTGTTGAGGGCTTCTTTGTCGTTAAGCGCATCCCCCAGTTCGGATGACACATTTACGCCACTGATCGTTACACCATTTCCAACGGTTTGTGCAGCGTCAGCCAGATTACCAGTGACTTCCGTTCCGTTTACCATAACACCCAGGATGAAGGTGCTCTCAACACCTTTCTCTGCCCAAGCCGGGACCAGTGAGCCTGTCGTTGTTACAGTATCTGTTTCTGTCAGCAATAAGGTATCTGCTGCCGCTGACCCGCTGCCGTTTGTCTGCGGTGTGTCTTTTCCTTTACCGCAGGCAGCCAGGGAAAATGCCAGGAGGATTGCTGCCAGAACGGCTACTAGCCGTATGAACGTTTTTTTACTGTATGTTTCTGAATTGTTCTTTAGTTTCATTTTTCCTCCTTTCAGGGAGTTGTTTCCAGCTTTCATATGGTTTTACACGTGCAGTGTAATATCTTCCTTTGAGATATGACTATCATGTTTTCAGTTGTTACCTTACAATTGAGATATGCTTTGAGGATGCCTTGAAACTGGTTTTTAAGTAAAAAAGAAGGAGGTGCACAGTGTTTTGTGCACCTCCTTTTTTTCTGTATGATTCATTCGATTGATTCTTTTTCTATTCTGTCAATCAAACATACTGTAGCTTTGTAACAGTTCTCTAAGCCTTCTTCATTCAGATTATCATGCGTATCTTTTCGCGTGTGATAATAATCTTCCAGGACATGATTCAGACCTGTGATAGTTACTGCGCGGAACCCTTCCTGCAGGAAAGCCGTAGCATCTGTCGATCCGCCAAAAAGCGGAACAACACCGGCTTTACAAGGAACTCCCGCCTCTTTTGCTGCATTCCGAAACCATTCGCAAAGCTCGCGGTCCGCACGGATCGTACTGTTCAGGTCCCGTCGGTTTACCATCAGATGTTTGGGATCGTGGATTGTATCAAAACCGATAATGTAAGTAGGTACATCATGGTAATCGTCTTTGTGTTTCTTTGCCCAGGCTTTCGCACCGCGAAGACCCGCCTCTTCTGACCCAGTCAGCAAAACGCCAATCTCTGTATGTTCCATATCAAGGCCGCACCGCTCCATTTCCCTTAGCAGGGCGATTCCCATGTAGCAGCCGGAAAGGTTATCATTTGCCCCATCCACTACACGTTTTGGATTATAGGTAAATGCCAGCAACAGGAAGAATGGAACAAAGATAAGTCCCCAGAGACCTGCAGCATGTGCCCATTGTCCTGCCCCGCAGAGGATGCAAATGCCAATCGCAACATAGTAAAAGGCTCCAAGCGTCGCCATTGCGCCAGGGATCTCAAATACAACGCCGCCAAAATAATAATTCAGAGGGAATTCCCAGGCCGCGTCGGTATGTCCGTTCAGAAACACGCGCTGCCGCACTTCCTTGCTGCATGGACGGATGGCGGTCACATTCACACTTTCTTTTTTCGGGAATAATGGGTCGAGGATCTTTTTATACAGAACGAAGTGGAACAGAAACAAGAGTATGGATATGCATCCGATCACGACGCAAAGCCATGGGAGAAAGAAAAAGCAGACCGCGCTGAGGATGTTTAATGCCGCTGAAATATAGAAGTAACCATAGAAAGAACTTGGATGTTCTTCGAAAGTCTCGATTTTAATATCTGTACAGCCGCAGTCCTTTTTCAGCACATCAGCCATATATTGTGCTGCTGCCCGCTCGCCTTCGCTTCCCGGTTCTCGTGATTTCATATCTTTGCAGATATGTGTGATCTCGCGCACCATGTATTGGACGGCTTTCTTGCTCCCGGTATTCAATTCCTTGATTGAATTAGACATTTTTTACTTCCTTCATTCGTTAGCTGGTCTTCCCCGGTTGCCGTTCTATTTATTATTTTATTATTTATTTTAG
>JAZNHY010000118.1:0-8481 GCA_045577235.1 Lachnospiraceae bacterium | reverse complement strand
TTAATGATCTTCATGTCTTCCCAACCCTTCCTTTTTTGCGCAAACTACCCAGAAACATCGCATTCATCCTCAATTTGCAATGCTGCATTTTGCATTTTATTCTCGATAAAACAGGGGTAAAAACTCTTGTTTGCAGAAGTTATTATACTATATCTTGTGGTCAAGTCAATAGTCTATGTCCATATTTTGTGTTTTTTTCGAAAGATTTTTTTCTCTTGTGGTCCGTTTTTTTCAACATCTATTTTCAAAATGTCTATTAACTGGTTTTTCCGCCATTTTCTCCCGATTTCTGCTACAATGAACCATACCACAAGACTATTTTAACATATCAAATATAAAAGGGAGGAATCATGGACCGTTCTTATTTTATGCAGAAGTTTCAGGAGACATTTGGCCGGGAAGCTGAAGATTTTGCATCTGCTCCGGGAAGAGTAGAACTCCTTGGCAACCATACGGACCATCAGAACGGAAAAGTACTGGCGGCTTCAGTGAATTTAAAGATCTACGCGGCATTCGCCCCGCGGGCAGATAAAAAAATAGAATTGTTTTCCGAAGGCGTAGGGCGGATCTCGATCCAGGCAGATGAATTAGTACCAGTAATCAGTGAGCAGAACACGTCCAAGGCTTTGCTGCGAGGAATTGCAAGAGGTTTTTTAAACAAAACTGGAGCAAAGGAACTCCCTTATGGTTTCGAAGCATATATCAAGACAGAAGTTCTGATGGGCAGCGGCCTGTCTTCCTCTGCCGCTTTCGAAGTGCTGATCGGAAGGATCCTGAACCAGCTATATGTGCCAAAAGTGGCAAAAGAACCATTATCGGACATCGATATCGCAATTATTGGCCAGTATGCTGAGAATAAATATTTTGGCAAACCTTGCGGGCTGATGGATCAGATGGCCTGCTCTGTTGGTAAGATCGTCTATATTGATTTTCAGGATCCGGCAGCTCCGAAAGTGGAACAGATCGCTTTTGATTTTGAAAAAGCCGGTTATGCGCTTTGCGCTATTGACAGCGGCGCTTCCCATGATGATCTGACAGAAGAATATGCCGCAATTCCGGCAGATATGAAAAAGATTGCCAACTACTTTGGCAAAAACACACTTCGTGAAGTTGACAGGGGACTTCTGACGCCTGACCAGGCACTTTTTGTCGGGGATCGTCCGCTGAGGCGTGCCAAACATTTCTATGCAGAAATGGCACGTGTGGAAGAAGCGGTGAAAGCATTAAAGGAAAACAATATTCCGGCATTTCTTAAGAACGTTAATGCATCCGGTATTTCTTCCCGGGATGTGCTGCAGAATGTTGTTCCAGCTTCAGATCCTGCAAATACAAAATATCTGGAAGCAATGGAACTGGTCCGCTCTCTTTTAGGTGAAGAAGGCGCCGTACGCATTAACGGAGGAGGCTTTGCCGGAACGATCCTGGCTTTTGTCCCCCTTTCCGCTCTGGATTCATTCAAGGAGAAAACCGAAACTGTTCTCGGAAAAGATTCCTGCCATATCCTGCAGATCGAAAGTTAAAAAAGGATAGAAAAAAAGCCAGCGTTTGCTGACTTTCTTAGGAGAAGGTATTTATTTTATGGGGTGTAAAACTTTGTATTGGGGGGTTGTTTTACAGTCAGTATAGTAACACGAGTCTATCTGTAAGTGTTACCAAAGTTTACAAAAAATAAAGGCAGTTTTTGTATGTTTTGTACAAAAAACTGCCTTTTCCTTTGATTGAAAGCCTTTTTCGGATTTTTCTGTTATTTATACAGAGATTGGTGCGATAGAATCCGGGCCAAATGCCGGTCCATCATATCCGGATGGATTAAATGGATCTTCCGGTCCCGGTCCCTGCTCTGGTTCCGGATCTGGTTCCGGTTCCGGATCAGCTGGTTTGAATAATGCTTCAAACTCTTCGCGGGTGATTTTTTCTTTCTCAAGCAGCAGCTGTGCGCACTTCTCCAGAACATCCCGATGGGTAATGATCAGATCTTTTGCTTTCTGATAGCAGTCATCGATAATCGTACGGACTTCTTTATCGATCATGGAAGAGGTGGCATCAGAGAAGGATTTAACAGTACCCCAGTCACGTCCGATAAAGACTTCATCGCCTTCCGAAGTAGAATAATCGATCGGACCAAGTACTTCGCTCATACCATATTTTGTAACCATTGCTCTGGCAATATCGGATGCCTGCTTGATATCCTGGGATGCTCCCGTAGTAATATCATTAAAGATCAGTTCCTCTGCGATCCGTCCGCCAAAGGAAACCATGATATTCTCAAGCATCTTCTGTTTGGAGTTGAACATTTCATCCTTCTCCGGCAACGGCATGGTGTAGCCGCCTGCCATACCGGTCGGAATAATGGAAACCATATGAACCGGTCCAACTTCCGGAAGCAGATGGAACAGGATTGCATGTCCGGACTCGTGGTATGCTGTGATCCTTCTTTCTTTTTCTGAGATTACACGGCTCTTCTTTTCTTCACCGATACCAACTTTAATGAATGCCTTTTCAATATCTTCCTGTTTAATATAGGCTCTGTTCTGGGTAGCTGCGTTGATAGCGGCTTCATTCATCAGGTTTTCCAGATCAGCACCGGAGAACCCTGCCGTCGTCTTTGCTACTGTTTCCAGATTAACATCTTCCGCCAACGGCTTATTGCGGGAATGAACACGAAGGATCTCTTCTCTTCCCTGCACATCCGGCTTGCCAACAAAGACCTTCCGGTCAAAACGTCCCGGACGCAGAATAGCCGGATCCAGAATATCTACACGGTTGGTTGCCGCCATTACGATAATTCCTTCGTTCACGCCAAAACCGTCCATCTCCACGAGGATCTGGTTCAAAGTCTGCTCTCTTTCATCGTGTCCGCCGCCAAGGCCTGAGCCCCTTCGTCTTGCCACAGCATCGATCTCATCGATAAAGATGATGCAAGGGGCATTCTTTTTTGCCTCTCCGAAAAGATCACGCACACGGGATGCGCCGACACCAACGAACATCTCTACAAAATCAGAACCGGAAATATGGAAAAATGGTACTCCCGCTTCTCCGGACACTGCTCTTGCGAGTAATGTTTTACCAGTTCCCGGAGGGCCTACAAGCAGAACACCTTTCGGAATTCTTGCTCCAACCCTGGTATATTTCTGCGGAGCTTTCAAAAAGTCTACAACTTCTTCCAGCTCGCCACGTTCTTCTTTTAATCCGGCAACATCACGGAATGTGGTTTTGTTATCCGGCTGTGCCATCATTTTCGCTTTGCTCTTGCCGAAATTCATCACGTTTCCACCGGCTCCTGCGGAACGCCCGGAGACCACCAGGAAGAAAACGATCATGATGACAAACATGATGACCATAGGCAGGATCGTCGACACAAAGTAACTCGATCTTGTCACGTCATGCAGCGTATACGTAATATTCTGTTCGTTCAGCAGTTCGGTAATCGTTCCGACGTTTTCCACGTACAGCAGTTTTTTTGTCGTATCGCGGAATGTCACCGTTACTACACCAGTCGGGATCTCGCTGTTCTGTCTGATTGCAATTTCACTGACAGCGTTGTCTTTCAGATCCTGCTGGAATTCACTGAAGGTATAATTATCATTCGTCTGACGCGGTGTGCTCATAATATAAATGAGGGCAAACACTGCAGCAATGATCACGCCGTAAATGATAATACCTCTAAATGGTTTACTCATTCTGTTTCCTCTTTATTATTCTTTTATTACCCCGATATAAGGCAGGTCTCTGTATTTCTGATCATAGTCCAGCCCCCATCCGACAACGAATGCATCCGGGATATCAAATCCTACATAATCTGCGTCCAGACAAACTTTTCTTCTGGACGGCTTATTTAAAAGCACTGCCAGTTCCAAACTGGCCGGGTTGCGTTCTATCAGCATTTCTGTCAGCAGATGCAGCGTCTGTCCGGTATCAACGATGTCCTCAACTATGATGACATGGTCTCCTTCAATAGAACGAGCCAGATCCTTTGTGATCAGCACTCGGCCGGATGACTCCGTACCGCTGCCATAACTGGATGCTGCCATGAAATCGATCTCTACCGGAATTGTCATTTTCTGTGCCAGCTCTGCTAAAAAGAAGACTGACCCAGTCAAAATACCCACCAGGAGAACTTCCTCTCCTTTATACTTTTCACTCAGTTCTGCTGCCAACTCACTGATTCTCTTCCGGATATCTTCCTCCGGGATCAACACTTCAATTCTCGTATTCATCGAGGCCTCCGCTTATCTTGACAAGAAGTGCCAATTTCGTGTCTTTTGTAATTTTATGATCCTCAGCCATGCGGTAACCGATGATCCAGAGGACATTTCTCTCATCTTTCAGGACCGGTATTTCCTTTCGCAGATCCTGCGGGATCTTTTCATCGGTAAAGAACTTCTTGAGTGTTTTCCGTCCTTCTTTCAGACTGATCACATCTCCGGAAGCCTTCCGTCCCAAAACAAGATTTCCGCTTATTGTATCATAATCAAACGCTTTCGTATACTCATTTTTCTCCAGGAAAACATCACGGTTTTCATCATTGACCTGTGTAACGAGAAGAGAAATCGTCATATCGTCTGAAACCGGAATTACTTTTGTCTGCTGGAATAGTTCTTCCATATCTAACGGGATTTCTGCAATGACTTCCTGCACCTCTTCTGCTTCAACATCCGGCCGAATAGAGATATCATAGTAATTTTTCACTGCGACCAGCTCTCCCGGAAGATCGATCTGCTTTCCTGTCTGTTTTCTGCAAAGCCCCAGCAGTTCGTCTACGTGCACGCGGGAGATATCTTTCACCGTACCCTGTGCCCTGCCGATTGCCAGATATAAAACACGGCGTTGGATCAGCGGGTCAAGCTGAAGGAGCTTATAGGTGTTTACGATGACTTCGCTTTCTTTTTCCGAAACAACACTGGTGTAGGCTTCTTCGGTCAATGTACCAAGGAACTCCTCCACTTGTGCCAGTTCCTCAGCCACATCTGCAATATGCTCTGCCGCTTTCACATTGATCAGATTCAATTCAGGCATGACATTGTGACGGATCCGGTTGCGGGCATAAGTGACATCCTGATTGGTCTCATCGTCCATATAGCGAAGCTGGTTCGCATCCAGAAATTCCATGATCTGAGCATGGGTTCCTTTGATCAGCGGACGAATAACACGGCAGCCTTCCAGCTCACCATACTCATGCATCCCCGTCAGACCTTTTAAGTTTGATCCGCGGATCAGATTCATCAGAACCGTTTCTGCATTATCATCCTGATGATGCGCAACAGCGATCACGCCATTGACAGAAGCCGCGGCTTTTGCAAATGCTTTGTACCGCATGATACGTCCTGTTTCTTCCACACTCAAGCCGGTTTTTTTGGCAAGTGCCGGAATATCCGCTCTGGCAATAATGCATTTGATCCGCAGATAATCACATACTTCTTTCACAAATGCCTCGTCTTCATCCGACTTTTCCCCGCGGATCTTGTGATTAAAATGAACGGCAATTACGTTAAAGCCTACTCGCTTGCTGTACTGATACAGCAAAAACAGAAGGCAGAGTGAATCTGGACCGCCGGAAACACCAATTACAACATTGTCACCCCTGCCAATTTCACGCTGTTCATTTGCCCATCGATCAAAGACATCCTCAATTCTCGTCTCCACTAGTTTTCCTTTCTGAATATGATCTCATCCGGGTAGACATATCCGATTGATTTTGCTTTTTCTTCTATATATTTCTTAGTCTGTATATAGACCCTCTCTTCTTCCAATGCTTCCGAACGAAGCGTCTCTTCCGACAACAGTTCTGTCAGTCGTTCTTTACGCGCCTTCAGTTCTTTGTTCTGTTTTTTCAGGTTATATATCTGCAGCCCCAAAAAAGCGCAGCCAAAAACCACGATAATCAATACAAGGATCATAAGCACGGTTCGCCTGCTTTTTGAACGTCTTTTCTTCATATTAATTCAAACATCTCTTTCGCATCTTCTTTTTTTGTACTGTCCGCGAGAGAGATGACTTTTGCCTTTACTGTTTTTGTTCCAAAGGTAATCTCAATAACGTCTCCGATTTTTACATCGTAAGACGCTTTCACGACTTTTCCATTTACGCTGATCCTGCCTGCATCACAGGCTTCGTTTGCAACCGTTCTTCTTTTAATAAGTCTGGATACTTTTAAAAATTTATCTATTCTCACCCATATATTTTACTTTGTTTTTTTTGGGAAATCAAATAGTTCACTGTATTTTCATAGTTTTATACATAAAAAAACGCTGTCGCATTTCTGCGGCAGCGCTTTTTGGTTATCACAATTTTGCTTTAATTAGTTTACAGCATCCTTGAAAGCTTTGCCTGGTTTAAACTTAGGTGTCTTGGAAGCTTTGATCTTCATAGCTTCGCCAGTCTGAGGATTGCGGCCCTTGCGAGCTGCTCTCTTGGAAAGTTCAAATGTACCAAAACCAACTAACTGAACCTTACGTCCCTTTTTAACTTCAAACTCGACTGTTTCGATGAATGCTTTTAAAGCTCCCTCAGCGTCTTTTTTGGAAAGACCTGTTTTCTTAGCCATAGCTTCAACTAATTCAACCTTATTCATTGTGTATCCTCCTCTAAAAATAATACTCTCTTTCTTCATAGATATTCCGAAAGTCAATAATACTTATACCTTAAAAATGCTTATTTGTCAAGGAAAATTGGCATTTTGAGGCCTCCTGTCGATTGACTTTTCGGCCTCATTGAAATATACTTTTTGTGTTGTTTTTATGTGGAGAGACATACATGCATTTTAGTAAAAAAGACATTTTCGCGATACCCAATATTCTGACCTATGTAAGGATCCTGCTCGTACCGGTTTTTGTCGTGGTATACATGAATGCCCAATCTCTTTCCGGTCACGTCTGGTCTATCGTGATCGTTGCGGTATCCGCACTGACGGATATTGTTGATGGTATCATAGCCAGAAAATGCAATATGATCACAGACCTCGGAAAGATCATTGATCCGATCGCTGATAAAGCCATGCAGTTCGCAATGCTGTTCTGCGTGGTTTATAAATACCACTGGATCCTTGTACTGATCATAATCTATGCAGTGAAAGAAATTGTTTCCTTAATCTTTAGCAGTTTTCTTTTCAGCAAAGGTAAACACATTGCAGGCGCCATGTGGTGCGGCAAGATCTGTACCGTCATTTTATACGGCGTCATGCTGGTGCTGATAGCTTTTCCAGAGATCGATCCACACGTGGTTACGATCCTCATTGGCTTTTCCGCCGCGTTTATGCTTCTAGCCTTTTTCGTATACATGACTGCATATCTGCAATTATATAAAGAATATAAAAAAGAACAGAAAGAAGACAAAAAAGAAGAGTGAGCATTTCGCTCACTCTTTTCTTTTACAGAAACTGTTTGATCTTTTCGTAAATTCCGTCAGCATCCAGTTTATATAATTTCAAGAGTTCTTTTGCAGGACCGGATTGTCCGAATTCATCCTCTATACCGATCGGCAGGATCTTTGTCGGACAACATTTTGCGGCCACTTCACTGACTGCACTGAACAGTCCGCCGATGATGGAATGCTCTTCCACTGTCACCCCTTTTCCGGTTTTGGTAAGAGATGCACAAATGGTTTCCTCATCGATTGGCTTCAATGTATGGACATTGATCACTTCTGCATCGATGCCTTCTTCCGCCAGTTTTTCTGCTGCCATCAGGGCTTCATATACCTCCAGGCCTGTTGCAAATATAGTCAGGTCCTTCCCTTCTCTCAGTACAACGGCTTTTTCCATTTCGAACTCGTAAGAATCTGCATCCAGGATCACCGGAACTGCCAAACGTCCGAAGCGGAGATAAACTGGTCCTTTATAAGCAGCTGCCCAGGCTACTGCCGCTCTCGCTTCTACATCATCACATGGATTGATCACGATCATGTTCGGAATAGAACGCATCAGTGACAGATCTTCACAGCATTGATGGGTCGCACCATCCTCGCCGACCGAAATGCCGGCATGTGTAGCTGCCACTTTCACGTTCAGTTCTGTATGTGCGATGGTATTCCGGACCTGCTCAAAGGCTCTGCCTGTAGCAAACATTGCAAAAGAAGATGCAAATGGAATCTTTCCGCAGGAAGCAAGTCCTGCTGCAATTCCCATCATATTTGCTTCTGCAATGCCGCAGTCAATATGTCTGTCCGGAAATGCCTTTTGAAAGATCTCTGTTTTAGTTGCTCCGGCAAGATCGGCATCTAACACAACCAGCTCCGGATATTTTTCTCCCAGTTCTACTAAAGCTTTTCCATAGCTTTCTCTGGTTGCAATTTTACTCTCTCCGGATAAATTCACTTTTACTGACATAATTTTGCTCCTATTTCTTCCAGGTCTTTCATTGCGATCTCATATTCTTCGTCGTTTGGAGCTTTGCCATGCCAGCCGGCATTATTCTCCATAAAGGAAACGCCCTTGCCCTTTATGCTCTTCGCAATAATTGCCGTCGGCATACCTTTTGTCTCTTT
>JAZNHY010000117.1:0-1844 GCA_045577235.1 Lachnospiraceae bacterium | reverse complement strand
AAGGTTTGGAGACGGTGCAGGAGAAGTATTCTTTCCTGACACTGGATGATGCTCTTGCGCTGGAAAAAGCCATTTCGCAGGATTCCCGCGTTCTGATCATCGGGGCAGGACTGATCGGCCTGAAATGTGCAGAAGGAATCTGCGAGCGAGTTGCATCGGTCACTGTCTGTGATCTGGCAGACCGTGTTCTTTCCAGTATTTTGGAGGAAGACGCCGCAAGCATCGTACAGCATCATTTGGAATCTCATGGACTTCGTTTCCTTTTAGGTGACAGCGTCGCTAAATTCTCCGGGGGCTCTGCACAAATGAACAGTGGAAAAACCGTGGACTTTGATGTCCTGGTTCTGGCAATCGGTGTCAGGGCAAATACAGCTCTTTTGAAAAACGCCGGAGGAGATGTGAACCGTGGTATTCTGATCGATTCCTGCATGCACACCTCTATTGATGATGTTTTTGCTGCCGGAGATTGTACGGAGGGTATGGATATATCATCCGGAGAAGCGAAAGTGCTGGCGATCCTTCCGAATGCAGTTCAGCAGGGATATACCGCAGGTCTTAACATGGCAGGAAAAACAACCTCCTTTGAAAAGGGCATCCCGATGAACTCCATAGGCTTTTTCGGTCTTCATATCATGACCGCCGGGACGTACGAAGGAGATGTCTATGAAGAAAAAACCGAAAATACGCTGAAACGGATCTATACAAAGGACGACCTGCTGAAGGGATTTATACTGATCGGCGGCCAGGAGCGGGCAGGGATCCTGACCTCTATGATACGGGAAAAAACACCGCTTTCTTCCGTCAATTTTGAAATCATGAAAAAGGTTGCAACGACTGTGGCCTTTCCGGCGGATATTCGTAGAAAAAAATTCGGAGGTATGGTATAAAATGAAAATAATTCATGCAGATGGCCTGGACCATAAAGCTTTAAATGAAGCCATCCGAAGCACCACGGAGGATTGCCAGATTAACGGATGCTGCGGTCAGCGCTTTATAGCCGCAGGGATGGCAAATCGAAACATTGAAATAAATGGTGTGCCCGGGAATGCGCTTGGTGCATATCTGAACGGCGCAACCATTACTGTCCATACAAATGCACAAGACGCGGTCGGGGACACTATGAATGAAGGTCAGATCATCATTCATGGGAATACCGGTGACGCGGCAGGATATGCTATGCGCGGCGGCAGAATCTATGTCAAAGGAAATGCCGGCTACCGCGCCGGGATTCACATGAAAGCCTATGAAGAAAAAGTTCCTGTCATGGTGATCGGTGGAAAAGCCGGAAGTTTTTTAGGAGAATACCAGGCCGGGGGAATCATCGTCGTTCTGAACTTGCAGACTCCGGAAGATAAAATCGTGGGCTATTTCCCTTGTACCGGTATGCACGGAGGAAAATTGTTTCTCCGCTCGGCATGCAATGATATCGTTTTCCCGGAACAAGTTACGGCGCGGCCTGCCACACCAGAGGACCTGACCGAACTGCGTTCTACTCTTTCTGATTATTGCGACCTGTTTCAAATTGATATAGAAGAAGTGCTGTCTGTCCCGTTTACAGTGGTAACCCCGGACAGCAATAATCCTTACAGACAAATGTATGTGGCGAATTGATGCCGCCAGGAGGTTTTTATGAAGTATGCAAAGGAAGAAGTGATCCAGTATACGCAGGAAGAAGACGTTAAATTTATCCGCCTTGCTTTCTGCGATGTTTTTGGAAAGCAAAAAAATATTTCGATCATGCCGGAAGAGCTGCCGCGGGCATTTGAACACGGTATTGCTTTTGATGCCTCTGCCATCGCCGGGTTCGGGGATGAAACACACAGTGATCTTCTGCTGCATCCGGA
>JAZNHY010000116.1:0-2973 GCA_045577235.1 Lachnospiraceae bacterium | reverse complement strand
CATGGACAGTGATTACGTCCTGTTAGCTTCCTCCAAAGGTATGTATGGCACAAAATTGGTTACAAAGCATATTCTGCGGGAAGCGATGTTCCCGATTGTTACGGTTATTGCGCCGTTGATCGTGGATCTTCTGACCGGTGCGCTGGTTGTAGAAAAAATTTACGGTATTAATGGTATTGGTAAATTGATGGTCGATTCCATCACAGGTGAAGGTGTTGACTACAACTACGTGCTTGCACTCGGTATTTTGTATTCCACGTTGTATATCGGCATTATGCTGGTTCTGGATATTGCATATGGTCTTCTGGATCCACGGATCCGTGTTGCAGGAAATAAGGAGGGATGACAATGAGCAAGAAATTGAAAAAATCATCTCTGCAGATGGCTGCGGAAGCAGCAGAGGCTTATGTTCCTGTTGATGAGGATTTTGTCCTTGATGTGGACCAGGATATCCAAACCGATAAGAACTATGCCTCCCAGGGTTTCTGGAAAGGTGTTATTACCCGTTTCTTTAAAAATGCCCGCGCAGTCATTGGTCTGGTGATCATTGTTCTGATCATCATCCTGGCCATCATTGGTCCACATACCAGCGGCCATGGGTACGCGGAGGTTATTAAAGTAGAAAGTGCATCAGGGAAAAAGGTCCTGGCAAGAAGTCTTCCGCCAAGAGTTCCTGGTCTGCATAAACTATTCACAGGGGAAGAATACGAGGATGAGTTTGGTGATGCCACATTCCTCTTTGGAACAGATACCATGGGGCGTGACCTCTGGACCCGTGTCTGGTATGGAGCTCGTGTCTCCCTGATCATTGCTTTTGTAACGATTATTATCGATATGATCATTGGTATGAGTTACGGATTGATATCCGGCTTCTTTGGAGGCTTTACGGATATAGGCATGCAGCGATTTGTTGAAATTGCCAACAGTGTGCCGCGATTGGTCATCGTCGGCGTGCTGGCAACGTTCATGCCAAAAGGTATCTGGCTGGTTATCGTTGCTTTGCTTTTGACAGAGTGGATCGGCATGAGTAAGATTGCCCGTGCTGAAATGCTCAAGATCAAAGAGCAGGAGTATATCATGGCAAGCCGGACACTTGGTGCAAACAACTTTACGATCATTTTCCGGGATGTCCTGCCGAACACCATTGGACCGATCATTACACAGATCATGTTCTCGATCCCGACAGCTATCTTTACCGAAGCATTTTTGAGCTTCGTTGGTGTCGGTATCGTTCTTCCGCAGTGTTCTATCGGTTCTTTGATCTCGGATGGATTTACGAACATAACAACACTGCCGTATCAGATTCTGCCGCCAATCATTGTACTGGCGCTCCTGATGCTGGCATTTAACTTTGTAGGCGATGGCGTGCGTGAAGCACTGGCACCGCGTATCGAAGATATGTAGGAAAGGGGGATGTAAGATGTCGGATAAGATCCTTACCGTAAAAAACTTAGATCTCACTTTCAAGACCAATGCCGGACCGGTCCACGCCATCCGCGGGGTCAACTTTGACCTGGAGCGCGGCGAGACGGTTGCCATTGTAGGTGAATCCGGTTCCGGAAAATCGGTTGTTATGAAGACCGTTATGGGAATCCTGGCAGGAAATGCCAAGATCAACAGCGGTGAGATCCTGTACTCATATTATGATGAGTTCAACGAACTTGCGACCGTTGACATTCTGAAACAGGAAACCAGGTGGATCCGTAAGAATATCAACGGCAAACATATTTCCATGGTCTTCCAGGACCCGATGACTTCTCTGGACCCGACCATGACCATTGGCAAGCAGCTGATGGAAGGCATGATGATGCATATGGATATGCAGAAAGACGCTGCAAGAAAAAGAGCGATCAGTCTTTTGGCAGAAGTCGGTATCACCGATCCGGAAAAGCGGATGAAACAGTATCCGCATCAGCTCTCCGGCGGTATGCGTCAGAGAGTTGTCATCGCAATAGCGATCTCCTGTAATCCGGAGCTTTTGATCTGCGATGAGCCGACTACGGCACTGGACGTGACGATTCAGGCAAAGATCCTGGAACTGATCAAAAAACTGCAGAAAGAGCGTGGTATTTCTGTTATCTATATTACCCACGACCTGGGTGTTGTTGCGAAAGTCGCTGATTATGTTAACGTTATGTACGCTGGCAAGATCGTAGAAGTAGGCAACATCGAGGAAATCTTTTATGAACCGAAACATCCGTATACCTGGGGACTCCTTTCCGCAATGCCGGATCTGGAGACCGATGACGCCAGACTGTATACGATTCCGGGTTCCCCGCCAAACCTTCTGCACGAGGTGAAGGGCGATGCGTTTGCACCGCGTAACCAGTATGCGCTGAAAGTAGACCGGCTGGCTGAGCCGCCGATGTTCAAAGTCAGCGATACTCATTATGCAGCTACCTGGCTTCTGGATCCGCGTGCACCAAAAGTGGAGATGCCGGAAGAACTGAAAAAGCGAATTGAGCGTATGTTAAAGGAGGCGAATGCAGATGGCAGCGAATTATGATGCACAGCCGATTTTAAAAGTTGAAAATATGAAACAATATTTCAAGGTCAGCTCAAAGTTTACAGTCAAGGCAGTGGACGATGTCAGTTTTGAGATTTATCCGGGTGAGACTTATGGTCTTGTTGGAGAGTCTGGTTCCGGAAAGACTACGATCGGCCGCGGGATCATTCGTTTGTATGATCCGACAGCAGGCAAGATCACCTTTAACGGAATTGATATTTCCGGAAAGCTGACCGGTGAAGCAAGAAAAGAGCTTCGTACAAAGATGCAGATGATCTTTCAGGACCCGATGGCTTCTCTGAACCCGAGAAAGAAGATTGGCGATATTATTGGCGAGGGATTGGATATCCATCACAGCTATTCTTCCAAGGAAGAGCGGAAGGCACATATCGATGCGATCCTGGCTAAGGTTGGTCTGGCAAAAGAGCATTATGACCGTTATCCGTATCAGTTTTCCGGCGGACAGC
>JAZNHY010000115.1:0-3493 GCA_045577235.1 Lachnospiraceae bacterium | reverse complement strand
TCTGTAGACTGCAAATACGGAAAACGTTTCGGTATTAACTTAAGCCTGGATACCCAGCAGCCAAAACGTGGTCTTGCAAAATTTGCAGATGCAGTCCGCCGTCACGGTGCACTTCCTTCCATGGAACTTCTGCATCCGGGCAATAAATCTATCCCAAATACCGAGACCGTTGGTGTCGGCATCACTTCACCAATCGTTTACGGACCTTCTGCAACTGTGATCAATGGAGTCCAGGTTCAGGAGATGCCGGAGGATATTATCTGGGAGATCATTGATAAATACGCAATTTCCGCAAAGAACTGCCAGAACGCTGGTTTTGGTATGGTCATGGTCCATGCCGGACACGGCTGGCTTCCGAACCAGTTTATGTGCGGACGGACAAACTTAAGAGAAGATCAATGGGGCGGCAGTCTGGAGAACCGTGCACGGTTTACAATTGAGATCGTAGATGCGATCCACAAAGCATGCGGGAAGGACTTCCCGGTTGAGGTAAGAATCAGCTCCACCGAGGTTATAGACGGCGGTTATACGGCTGACGGAGAAGGCGCAGCTTTCGCACAGCTTCTGGAAGGACATGCTGACCTGATTAACTGCAGTGTAGGCTATGGTGAAGGACTTCCGGACAGCTACCGTACCATGACCTTGACACATCCATGTATGTACCGGGAAGACGGCGTAAATGTTAAATATGCGGGTATTGTTAAGAGCCATATGAAACAGACTCCTATCTCCGCAGTCGGCGCCCTTTCGGATCCGGCCATGATGGAAGAAATCATCGCAAGCGGCACGGCAGACATTGTTGAGATCGGCCGTGGTCTGATCTGCGATCCGGAACTTCCGAATAAGGCAAGAGACGGAAGAGACGATGAGATCACTCACTGCATGCGCTGCTTCTACTGCTTCTCCAGCGGTATCAACAGAGGCGCATTCTGGTGTGCATTGAATCCGGATACAAACCGCGAGCTGTCCCTGAAGAAGGCACAGACCATTGCTGTTCCAAAGAAAGTACTGGTCGTTGGCGGTGGTATAGGCGGTATGCGGGCTGCTATTACAGCAAAAGAGAACGGACACGATGTCATCCTCTGCGAAAAGAGCGACCGTCTGGGTGGACACATCCGCTGCGAGGATAAAGTTCCGTTCAAGAAACATCTGAAAGAATACCTGGATCAGCAGGAAAAGAA
The DNA here is from genome assembly GCA_045577235.1 of Lachnospiraceae bacterium. GTDB lineage: Bacteria > Bacillota > Clostridia > Lachnospirales > Lachnospiraceae > RGIG5612. Next base: position 2,312 of record JAZNHY010000115.1, on the reverse strand, counting down.
GATCACAGATTTAGGCATCGATGTACGTCTGAATACAGAAGTTACTCCGGAATATGCCAAAGAGATCGGTGCAGATGCTCTGATCGCAGCTTTAGGATCCCGTCCTGTGAAACCAGCCCTTCCGGGAATCGATGGCGCAAATGTTTACGGCGCAGAAGAAGTCTATGTCAATCCGGACCTTGTTAAAGAGAATGCCGTTATTTTAGGCGCGGGTCTTGTGGGCACAGAGCTGGCACTCTATCTGAAGTCTCTTGGAAAAAATGCAACTGTTATTGAAATGGCAGATAAAATGAATCCGGGCGACAACGCATTGGGCGTTGGAGCAATTGGAGTCCAGTTCAAAGAGAACGGTATGGAGATCCAGTTCAATACAAAAGCAACAAAGATTGATGAAGGCGGCGTTTATGCCGAGACAAAAGACGGGGAGAAATACTTCCCGGCAGATACTGTGATCTATGCGGTCGGACAGGAAGCACTGGCAGACGAAGCGATGGCACTTTATGACTGTGCCGGAAGATTCTATCCGCTTGGCGACTGCATGGTCCCGAACAATATCGCAGATGCAAATAAGATGGGTGAAACCATCGCGCTTGACATCGGCAGAATTTAAATGTCAAGGAGGAGGACAAAATGAGTTCAAAGTATTCCCATGTATTTTCACCGGTCAAGATCCGGGGCGTTGATTTTAAGAACCGGATCGTACTGGCTCCGCCATCCCCGAACCTTGCAAGCCCGGACGGGCAGTGCACACCGGAATTTATTGACTGGTTCCGCATGTTTGCCCGGGGCGGCGTATGTACTTTATATGTTGGAAACTCTTCCATTGATATCACAGAGAGCAAAGATGAAGCTTATCAGCTGAATCTGAACAACGACGCATGTATTCTGAACCTGGCACGCTTTGCCGATATGTGCAAAGAATATGACTGCCACGCTTCTCTGGAGATCAATCATAACGGAGAAAACACCGCATTTGAGACTGTCGGTCATGCACCGTTCTCTTCTTCATCCTTTATCTCGTCTACAGAGATCAACCGGGCAAAACGTCTGGGACGTGAGCCGATCGCATCTATTGAGATGACACACGAGAAGATCAAAGAGACGGTTGAAAAATTCGGTAATGCAGCAGCAAGAATGAAACGCGCCGGTATGGATGTTGTGCTGGTGCACGGTGGACACGGCAACCTGATCAGCCAGTTCACAAGCCCGCTTTATAATAAGCGGACCGATGAATACGGCGGATCCCTGGAGAACCGCGCACGCTTTGCTATAGAAGTCTGTGACAGCATCCGGGAAAAAGCCGGAGAAGACTTTGTTATTGAATTCCGTATCTCTGCGGATGAGATTGCAGAAGAGGGCATGCACTTTGATGAAACCTTAAAGCTGATCGGTCTTTTGAAAGACCATATCGATATCATCCATGTATCAGCAGGTCTTCACAGTGACTTTAGCGGAAAATACATGCGCAACTGGCTGCAGAACTTCATGATGGACAGAGGTTTCAACGTTCATTATGCAGCAGAAGTGAAAAAAGCATACCCGGATCTTTATGTCACGACCGTTGGTTCGATCACCAGCATCGATATGGCTGAAGAGATCATCGCCAACGGCTGGGCTGACTTTGTGGCTATGTGCCGTCCGCTGATGGCTGATCCTGATATGCCAAATAAATATGCGCATAATCATCCGGAAGATCACAGACCTTGTCTGCGCTGCTCAGGCTGTATGAGACATCTGATGGTGCCAAAACCGATCGCATGTACAGTCAACCCGATGTCCGGAATGACAAGTGTCCTCCGTGACGGCGTGGTACCAAAAGCTGTAGAAAAGAAGAAAGTAGCAGTTGTCGGCGGAGGCCCTGGCGGTATTCAGGCTCTTATGACACTTTGCGAGCGCGGCCACGATGTTACTTTGTATGAAGCAACCGATGAACTTGGCGGCCAGGTGATCAAGGCTGCTTACCCGCCGTTCAAACAGGATGTTGCAGATTATCTGAAATACCTGCGTGTCCAGGCTGGTAAATATGCAGAGAAATACGGCGCTAAGATCCTTATGAACACAAAGGCTACCAAGGACATGCTGGATATGGAGAACTATGACGCTGTGATCATCGCCATTGGTGCAGATCCGATCATTCCTAAAAACATTCCGGGCATTGACCTGCCGCATGTGGCATGGGCACCGGATGCAGAAGAAGGAAAGATTGCGGTTGGAAATAAGGTGGTGATCGTTGGCGGCGGATCTGTCGGTATGGAAGCACTGCTTGAATTTAAGTCGGAGGCCAAGCGGTCTTAGGAAGACAACAGCAAGCA
>JAZNHY010000114.1:0-2637 GCA_045577235.1 Lachnospiraceae bacterium | reverse complement strand
TGCTCCGTAGAATCTGAAGACCAGATCGTAACGATCGCAAAGGCCGTAAAAGAAGCCGGCGCACAGCTCCTTAGGGGCGGCGCGTTTAAACCGCGGACTTCCCCATATGATTTCCAGGGATTAAAGGCGGAAGGCCTTGAGCTTTTAAAGATTGCCCGTGCGGAAACTGGTCTGCCAATCGTCTCCGAAATTATGAGCGCAGCTGATCTGCCATTGTTTGAGGATGTGGACGTCCTCCAGGTCGGCGCACGCAATATGCAGAATTTTGATTTACTAAAAGAGCTCGGTGCAACCAAAAAGCCGATCCTCTTAAAGCGCGGCTTAGCAAATTCTCTCAAAGAACTGCTGATGAGCGCAGAATATATCATGGCAAGCGGAAATGAGCAGGTGATCCTGTGCGAACGCGGAATCCGCACGTTCAGTGATTACACCCGGAACACGCTGGACATTTCTGCAGTCCCGATGCTGCACGAATTATCACACCTGCCGGTGATCGTAGATCCAAGTCATGCAACCGGCATCGCACGCATCGTGCCGCAGATGGCAATGGCCGCTACTGCCTGCAATGCAGACGGTCTGATCATTGAAGTGCACAACGATCCGCCGCACGCTTTGTGTGACGGTGCGCAGTCCCTGCGTCCGGAAGAATTTGCTGATCTTTGTGAAAAGATCCGTGCGATCCGAAAGGTCGTGGCATCATGACAGACAACAGCACTTTTACCATCGGAGTTGTAGGACTCGGCCTTATCGGAGGTTCCTTTGCAAAAGCTTATCACGCTGCAGGACATAAGGTCCTGGCATTTGATACAGATTCTTCCATTCTGGAATTTGCCAAACTCAGCGGAAATGTTGACGCGGACCTTACCCGTGAAAACCTCAAAGAATGTGATCTGATCCTGATCTGCGTTTATCCGCAGGCAGCTGTCGATTATCTGGAAAAGGAAGGCCCTTATTTTGGCACACATCCGATCGTCATCGACTGCTGCGGAACCAAACGCGTCATTGTTGATGCCGGAATGGATGCTGCAAAACGCTTTGGTTTCACCTACGTGGGTGGACATCCGATGGCAGGCACACAATATTCCGGTTTTAAACACGCCCGGAAAGATCTGTATAAGGGCGCACCGATGGTCATCGTGCCGCCTACGAATGATGACATCGATCTCTTAATGCATATTAAAGAACTTCTGGCACCAGCCGGTTTTAACAGCATCACCGTCTCCTCTGCCCAAAAGCACGATGAGATGATCGCTTTTACCTCACAGCTGGCGCACGTTGTTTCCAGCGCCTATATCAAGAGCCCGACTGCCAAAGCGCATAAAGGTTTTTCTGCCGGCAGTTACAAGGATATGACCCGTGTAGCCTGGCTGAATCCGGAAATGTGGGCACAGCTGTTTTTGGATAACAAGGATTATCTGGCGGACGAAATTGATGCGTTGATCGAAAATCTCACCGCATATAAAGAGGCTATCGCAGCTGATGACAAAGATGCTTTGATCAAACTTCTGGAAGAAGGAAAACGCCGGAAAGAAGAGATTGACGGCTGACGTTTTACTTTTTTGTTATTTTCTGATTTGTTGTTTTCTGAAAGGAGATGGCATGGTCAGTAAAAAGATCCCATTTGAAAATTTGAATAATGTGCGTGACCTTGGAGGCATGGTCACGGCGGATGGACGGCGCGTGAAAGAAGGTATGCTCCTTCGCAGCGGCCGTCTTTTTGAAGCAAGCGAGGACGATAAAAAAAGGCTGGCCCAGATGGTTGATCTGATCCTCGATTTCCGCTCAAAGGATGAGGTGGATAAAACACCGGATCCGCAGCTGGATGGCGTCGAGTATATTCATATGTCCATCTATGATGATTCTTTCCGTCCGGACCGTCATATAGAAAAGACCGAGATAGACCCGGAAGGAAGACCGCTTCACGATGGCGAACGCACCAGACGTTCCATGTGTTCCATGTATCTGCAGTTCGCGGAAAATGAATACGCCAAGAGCCAGTTTGAGTTTTTCCTTCGGAAACTGCTCAGCGGCAATTATCACTGCGTGCTGTGGCACTGTACAGCCGGCAAAGACCGGACCGGTATTGGCGCTGCGATCCTGCAGAAGATCTTAGGCATTCCTTATGAGGACATCATCGAAGACTACATGCTGACCAACGAATATATGGGACCGGAAGTGGAACAGGCAAAGAAAGAATTCTTTGAGCAGTACGGTTATCTGACAGAAGAAAACGAAAAGTCCCTGGAATATCTGCACCGCACTCATCCAAGTTATGTGGATACCGTGATGACTCGGATCGATGAGCTGTACGGCAATTTCGACAATTACATTACGCAGGGTCTGCACATTTCTGAAGAAGAAAAAGAACAGCTGCGGCAGATGTATCTGGATTGATCTGACTTTTGGATATTCCCTGTTTTTATAGGTTTTCCCGCTTTTTTGGGGATTTTAGAACGTGGTTTTGTTATAACGTTTTGTTATAATAAAATCACGTTTTGTGATTTTACAAAGCATCTATATTCGTCTATGATCAGCGCACTTAATAAATAATTGAAGTGTTAACCAGCATTTTTTGGATAGGAGATGTATTATGAATTCTTTTGAAAAGTACGGAAAAATGTTAAGCATGACGCCATA
>JAZNHY010000113.1:0-9221 GCA_045577235.1 Lachnospiraceae bacterium | reverse complement strand
AAACAGAAAGTATTAGGGGAATATCTGGTTGGTGAAATGAAGGAAATGGGTCTGTCCGATGTCAGGATGGATGAATATGGTTATGTATACGCTTATCTTCCGGCAAGTGAAGGAGTAAATGCAAAACCGATCGGGTTTATTGCACATATGGATACGGCTCCGGCAGAATCGGGCACAAATGTGAAGCCGAGAATCATTCATTATGAAGGCGGAGACATTCAGCTGAATGCAAATGTTATTACGAAAGCAGCCAATTTCAAGGGACTGGAGAAATTGATCGGAGATGATCTGATCATTACAGACGGCACGACCCTGCTGGGCGGAGACGACAAGGCTGGTATTGCAGAGATCATTGAAGCTATGGACTATCTGATCCATCACCCGGAGATCCGCCATGGAAAGATCTGTGTTGGTTTCACGCCAGATGAAGAAATAGGAAGAGGCCCGCTGAAATTTGATATTGCCGGATTTGGGGCAGAATATGCTTACACTGTTGACGGTGGCCCGGTAGGTGGAGTGGAGTATGAGAACTTTAATGCAGCCTCTGCAAAACTGACGGTACATGGAGTAAGCAGTCATACCGGAGATGCGAAAGGAAAAATGATCAACGCGATCCGTATAGCAGCGGAATATGTGTCCCGTCTTCCACAGGATGAGATTCCGGAGAGAACGACTGCAAGAGAAGGCTTTTTCCACGTCGGCGAAATGAAAGGTGATGTGATCAAAGCAGAAATGGGCATGATCATCCGTGACCATGACATGCAGAAATTCGAAGAAAAGAAAAAACTTGCACAGAAGATCACTGATGATCTGAATGAGGAATACGGCGCAGGCACTGCCGAGATTGAGATCAAAGACACCTACTTCAATATGAAAGAGAAAGTGCTTCCGCACATGTATATTGTTGATCAGGCGAAGGAGGCATATCAAAAGAAAGGAATTGAGGCAAAATCACTCCCTGTCCGGGGAGGGACCGATGGAGCAACTTTGTCCTTTATGGGCCTTCCGTGTCCGAATCTTTCAACCGGAGGAATGAATGCACATGGTATTCATGAATTGGTTTCAATCCAGCAGATGGATACAATGGTTGAAGTGATCGTAACGATCTGTGAAATGGCGGCACAAAGAGTATGAAAGAAGGATTCTTCAATTCCACTTTATGCTATATCGAAAAAGACGACTGCTACCTGATGCTTTTCCGGAACAAAAAGGAAAAGGACCCTTGTGAAGGAAAATGGGTAGGTATTGGCGGCAAGTTTGAACCAGGTGAGAATGCAGATGCATGCTGCCTGCGGGAAGTATTTGAAGAAACCGGCCTTACACTGACCGAATATCAGTTTCGCGGAGTGATCCATTTCCAGTCGGATGTGCTGCCGGATGAGGATATGTATCTCTTTACGGCCACTGCCTGGGAAGGAATGGAAGAAGGAAAAGGAATAGAAGGATTCGACTGCAATGAAGGCATGCTGCAGTGGATCCCCAAAAAGGATATTTTCTCCCTGAACCTCTGGGAAGGAGACCAGTATTTTTTAAGGCCTCTGGTGGAAGGAAAACAGAACATAGAAATGACCTGTGTATATGAAGGCGACCATCTGGTCAAATATGAATAAAAGGAGTTATCATGCTGAGTTTTATTAATGATTACTGCGAAGGTGCGGCACCAGAGATCTTAAAAAGATTAGAAGAGACCAATCTGATCAAAACAGTCGGATATGGACTGGATGAGTATTGCGAGAGCGCGGCAGCAAAAATCAGAACTGCCTGCGGGAATCCGGATGCTGGTGTATATTTTCTGACCGGAGGCACACAGACTAACATGTTGGTCATCGATACGTTGACAAAACCATATGAAGGTGTTGTGGCGACGGTGGAAGGACATGTGAATACACATGAAGCAGGAGCTATCGAATACTCCGGTCATAAAGTATTAACTCTCCCTTCTCACGAAGGCAAGATGGATGCAAAAGAACTTAAAGAGATGCTCGCAGGGTATTATGCTGATGATAACTATGAGCATATGGTAGCACCGGGCATCGTCTATATTTCTCATCCAACAGAACTGGGAACGCTTTACTCCAAAGCAGAGCTGCAGGATCTGCATGCTGTGTGTGCAGAGTATAAGATCCCGCTGTATCTGGATGGCGCAAGACTGGGATATGGTCTTATGGCAGAAGGAACGGATGTGACACTGGAAGATGTCGCCAGGCTGACCGATGTCTTTTACATTGGCGGTACAAAAGTTGGAGCTCTGTTTGGAGAGGCACTGGTGTTTACCGGATGGCCGATGCCGTACCGCTTCAATACTATGGTGAAACAGCACGGAGCCATGGTCGCAAAAGGAAGGATCCTGGGACTGCAGTTTGATACACTGTTCACAGATGATCTGTATTTCAGACTCGGCGAAAACGCGATCCGTACCGCTGCTCGGCTGAAAGAAGGATTGAAGGAGAAAGGATATACATTCTTTATTGATTCTCCTACCAACCAGATTTTTGTAACAGTTACCAACGAAAAGAAGAAAGAGCTGGAAGAAAAAGTAGTCTTCAGCTTCTGGGGAAATATTGACGAAGATCACACCGCGATCCGTTTTGTGACCAGCTGGGCAACTAAAATGGAAGACGTGGAAGAACTGATAAGGATTCTATAATATTTTTATAGAATGCATTCAGTCCGGTATGATAGGATAAATAAAAAGTGAAGAAAGGAAGGCAGAAATGTCAGATTTTGAATACGCAACAAAGGAATACCTGGTAGAAGGCAAGAGCCTTCCAGAGGCCTATCACAAAGCGCTCTCGGCACTTGGGAATAATCCGAACATCTATCCTTGTGATGATTGGAATACCAGACAGAAGGAAATCTCTATGACGATGTTTGTCTTAGAACCGTTGACAGAACCAATGATCAGCAGATTGTTTATCGGAGGACCAACGGAACTGGAACAGTACCGTCAGGAAATGCTGGACGGGATCCTGGATTTTGAAGTGGAGCGAGGAAACTGGGCTTATACATACCATCAGAGAATGGAAACACAGTTTTCCTTTATCGTGAATGAGCTGAAACGCAATCCATCCAGCCGCAGAGCGGTCATTTTGGTGCGAGACTGGGAGAAAGATGCAGCCTCTGATGATCCGGCCTGCCTGCAGCACATTCAGTATTTTATTCGTGACGGAAAACTTCACTGCAAAGTATTGTTCCGTTCGAACGACGCCTGCAAAGCAGCCTTCATGAATGCATTTGCACTGATCATGCTGCAAAAACGCTTTGCGGATGAACTGGGTGTGGAAATGGGTACATACAGCCATCGCGCAAACAGCTTTCATTGTTATGAAAAAGATTTCGAAATGCTGAATGGTTATGTAAAACGGATTGAAGCAGCCCAGGATGAATATGATATCTGCTTTGATTATGAAGATGGGTGGAAAGAAGACATGGAAGCTGCACAGGCAGAAATTGCGCAAAAGGTTGAAGAATTGAGAAACAGATAGTATAATCTTTAAGCAAGAGCACCTGGTCTTTTGCACCAGGTGCTTTTTTGTTTGAGAAAGAAAAATATGTCAGGTTTTAAGGAGTAGTAAAAATGAAATATGACATTGTGATCATAGGCGCTGGCCCGGGCGGAATATTCTCTGCATATGAGCTGGCAAAAAAATCCAAATTGAAAGTAGCAGTCCTGGAGGAAGGTGCGCCTCTGGAACAGAGACATTGCCCAATCGATGGGAAAAAGATCAAATCCTGCATCAACTGCAAGACCTGTTCCATTATGAACGGCTTTGGCGGAGCAGGAGCTTTTTCCGACGGCAAATACAATATTACAAATGATTTTGGCGGAACGCTGCATGAATACATCGGCCGGGAAAAGGCCCTGGAGCTGATGCATTATGTAGATGATATCAATGTTACTCATGGCGGAGATAATACATCTATGTATTCTACTGCAGGGACGGAACTGAAAAAAATCTGTATGCAGAACAAACTGACACTGCTGGATGCATCTGTCCGCCATCTGGGAACGGACATCAATTATGTTGTTCTGGAGAATCTTTATAATGAATTAAAAGACAGGGTCGATTTTTACTTCCATACACCGGTCCGTAAGATACGTGTTCTGAAAAACGGATATCGCGCAGTTACAGATGAAGGTAATTTTGACTGCAAGAACTGCATTGTGTCTGTAGGCCGCAGCGGAAGCCACTGGCTGGAGGATGTCTGTGCAGACCTGGATATTCCAACCAGTTCCAACCGTGTGGATATTGGCGCCCGAATCGAACTGCCGGCACCTATCTTCGCGCATATCACAGATGAGCTGTATGAAAGCAAGATCGTATACCGGACGCAGAAATACGAAGATAACGTACGGACGTTCTGTATGAATCCGCGAGGGATCGTTGTTAACGAAAATACCAAAGGTATTATTACAGTTAACGGACACAGCTTTGAAGATGAAGCGAAAAAGACAGAAAATACTAATTTTGCACTTCTTGTCTCCAAACATTTCTCGGAACCTTTTAAGGACAGCAACGGTTATGCGGAAAGTATCGCTAAGCTTTCCAACATGCTTGGCGGAGGTGTGATCATCCAACGTTTCGGAGATCTGGAACGCGGACGCAGAAGTACCCAGAAGAGGATTGATGAAGGAACGGTACGTCCGACACTGCAGGCAACACCAGGTGACCTTTCTCTGGTACTGCCGAAGCGGATCCTGGACGGCATCATAGAAATGATCTATGCGATTGATAAGATCGCACCGGGAACGGCCAACGACGATACGCTTCTGTACGGAGTGGAAGTCAAGTTCTATAACATGGGTGTAGATGTGGATCACAACCTGGAAACAAAGTATAAAGGTTTGTATGTGATCGGAGACGGCAGCGGTGTAACACATTCCTTATCGCATGCTTCTGCCAGCGGCGTCTTTGTTGCAGATAAGATAATGGGGATTGAGTAAGATGAAAATAACGATTTTAGACCGCAATACATTGACGATCGGTGATATAGATTTTTCCCCGATTGAAGCATTGGGAGAGGTATCTTATTATGATGCGCTTCCACCGGAGGAGGTTGTTCCTGCTTGTCAGGATGCGGATGTGGTGCTGATCAATAAGGCTGAGCTGACAAGGGAAGTCATAGAAGCACTTCCGAACCTGAAATATATTGGCGTTTTTGCAACCGGATATAATAACGTGGATATCGCATACGCCAGACAAAAGGGGATTGATGTCTGCAATGTGCCGGGATACAGTACAGATTCTGTCGCCCAGCTTGTTTTTGCTTTCATCTTTTCCTTTGCAACAAGCATTGCGAAATATGATGCAGCAGTACACAGAGGAGAGTGGATCCATTCTCCTACGTTTGCCTTTTTCCCATATCATCTTTCCGAACTGGCAGGGAAGACACTGGGGATCGTTGGCTTTGGAAATATTGGAAAAAAAGTCGCACAGATAGGAGCTGCAGTCGGGATGAAGATCCTGATCTATTCCCGGAGGAAGTATGAAGAATGCCCGTATGAACAGGTGGATAAAAATACTTTGTTCCAGTCGGCGGATTATCTCTCTTTGAATTGTCCTCTGAATGAAGGAACACAAAATCTGGTTTGTGAAGAAACACTTTCCCTTATGAAACCGACAGCTTGTATCATCAACACTTCACGTGGAGGCGTTATAGATTCTGTGGCGTTGGCGAATGCCCTGAATTGTGATAAAATACGCGGAGCGGGAATTGATGTTCTGGTTAAGGAACCGATGGAAAAAGATGACCCGCTGTTTACGGCTAAGAACTGTCTGATCACACCACATATCGGATGGGCCTCTCTGGAAGCCAGAAAAAGGCTGATGCTGGAGGTCGCAGATAATATATCTGCATGGAAAGACGGTGCGGCAGTTCATGTTGTTAATTAAGAAAGGGAACAAAATGGGAAGAACAAAAAAGAGGTATCTGTATATAGCAGTTCTGCTTATGCTTTCGCTCCTGTTTGCAGGTACATTCCGGACCATGAACGTGAAAGCGGACGAAGTAGTGGAGATCTACACGTATGAAGATCTTCAACTGTTGGGGAGTAATCCGGAAGGGTCATTTAAGCTGATGGCAGATATTGACTGTTCCTCACAGATCTGGACGCCAATCGATTTTCGGGGAAATTTGGATGGGAATAATCACGCGATCCTGAATCTGAAAGTGAACGGATGCGGTGCGACACGTACGTCTACCTATGATGGAAATCTGGTTCAGTATGACACTTATTTTTCCGGATTCTTCAATATTCTGAAAAATGCGAATGTATCGAACCTGAAATTCCTGGGTGTCGATGTGAATGTGGATACCGGAAATCCGTGTTTTGCAGGAAGTATTGCCGGTATGATGGAAAACAGTACCATTTCGAACTGCACGGTTGAAGGACAGGTACAGGTCTCAACGAATGCAAAATGCTTCGGAACAGGCGGCATTGCCGGTTATGGATATGGACTGATCGAGAACTCTGATGCGAACGTGACCTTAATTTGTATTGACGAAGACGTAGATTATAAAGAGGAGCAGTTCATGGGCGGTGCTTATGCAGCAGGCTATATTGATCTGGTAAATAATCATATCAGTATCAAAGGATATGACACGGACCATGGTTATGTCCATGATGGTGGACTGGTTGGGATGTATATCTTTTATCCGGAAGATAATGGTCAGTATGGAACGATGACCGGTAATGCGGTAGATGGCTTTATTACCTTCTATGAGGATAATGAAGACAGAAGGGCATACTGCGAGGCCTTTATCGGAGAAATCATGAATTGGAATTTCGAAAAGGATGATTTTATCGAAGACAATTTTGTCCGGGATGAACTCTTTTTCGATGATTTTTATGATTGGGATACAGATACGTATCTTGTTTTACAGCCGCATTCCTGCGATGAACCAAATATGGAGAGCAGGGTAGTAGCCAGTACAGAAACGGAATACGGCTACACAGAATACACCTGTACGAACTGTGACTATTCATACAGAACAGCTTATACAGCGCTTACAACTAATCCGCAGCCGGAACCAGCGATAACCCCGGAAGAAGAAGCCTCACAGGCGGAACCAGCTCCAGCTCCGGCAAAAAAAGGCATCAATAGAATTCTTATTATCATCCTTGCTGTCGTTGCAGTTCTTGTGGTTGCTTTCGTGATTCTTTTGATCGTCCGTACGCAGCAGAGGAAGAAGAGAGAAAAGCTGCGCGCAATGAGGAGAGCAAGGGCTCTGGAAGCACGGAGAAAGCAGGGAGAATACAGAGGAAGAAATAATAATCCTCCGAAAGAGTAATACAAAAATATTATGATTCTATAACAAAAAAACTGACTTGCCAGGCGGGTCAGTTTTTTTATTGTATTTCTGAAGTAAATATGCTATTGTTTTTTGAGAACAAAACAGAGTAGATTTGCGAGCGTTAAGTGCCACTGGGAACGGGGAGCTGTCCCGGGGACGAAAAAGATGAAGTTTTAGTATTATTACATCATTTGCGTTTCGTAAATTGCATCCCGCTGTCCTTAGATTGGATATTTACTCCTTTTTATTGCGGCGGGCAAAGAAAGGAGTTTTTCTTATGGGAAAGAAAAAAATGACTGTCCTTAGCCTTTGCCTTTGCGCTGTATGTATTGCACTTCACATTATTCTGGAAGTGTTTGCGACGATCCGCATCGGCAATGATTACAAGGTATCCTTTGCCACCCTTCCATTTGTGATCGTGGCATTGCTTTGCGGTCCGCTGGAAGGATTTGTTACCGGTCTGATCGGAACGTTCCTGTCTCAGCTCATCACTTATGGTATTACGATCACAACACCATTCTGGATCATTCCGGGTGCACTGCAGGGTCTGGCAGCAGGTTTGATCTTCTTAGCATTCAAGAGAAAAACAAAAATCGTTCCTATTGCAGTTACAGTTTTTGGCGCCGGTTTGGTACTTGTTATCTTTAACTGGATCGCAAGCTACTTTGATGGAGTTGTCTTTTATAAGTATATGACGATGGAGGTCTTAGTCGCGCTGATCCCGGTCAGACTGCTTATCTGGATTGGCCTTTCCATTGTATATACAATTGTTGGAGTTCCGATCACCAAAGCGCTATTGAAATCCTGCCCGGGCGGATTCCGTCAGCAGAAAAAGATGGAAAAGCAGGAGGCTGCTGCTTAGTTGTTTAATTAGCAAAAAGATTCCTGCCGGATCAAAAGGTCCGGCAGGTTTTTTTTTACAATTTGTTTGAAACTGCTTTATAGGCAGTCTTAATCTGTCAGAAACGGATGCTCAGAAGTGAACTGGATGAACCGTTTGGCAGCCGGGGAAGCGTTTTCTTCCGACTGCATGGCAATGCCGATATTGATCATTTGCGGCGGGTTCAGCGGAAGCGCTACAACTCCGTCTCCCATGGACTGCAGCCAGATCTTGTTCATCAGTGTGACGCCGAGACCAGCTTCTACCATTGCATATGCGGAATACGGCTCTCTGGTCCGATACTTGGTATTTGGACGGATCTTCTTTTCTTCAAAGAGCAGAGAATTATCTGTTTCCATTCCGGTGTATACATCAATAAAAGGTTCTTTTTCAAAATCACGGATATCAAAGAATTCTTTTCCTGCGTATGAGCTGTTCTTTGAAACCCAGGCCACCAGTTCATCTTCTAACAGATGGACCCAGTGGTAGGTGCCTTTTCGCTTGCTGATGATGCAGAAATCTGCTGCATTGTTTTCAAGCATTTTTACTAAGCTGCTGGACGTTCCTTCTACGATGCTGACGGTGATATCCGGATATTTCCTGGTGAAATTATAAATGGTTTTGGAGAGCTGCGGATAGAAGTTATTATATGCAGTACCGATTACAATCTCTCCTTTTTCCAATCCCTTTAACTGGGACGCCATCTGATTAAACTCTTCTTCCTGGCGGACGATTTTGATAATAGCCGGAAGCAGTTCCTCACATTCTTTAGTTGGTGTAACACCAGAGTGGGTCCGGTTGAGAAGAATGATATCAGCCTCTTCTTCCAGGGAAGAAATCGCTCTGCTGACACCGGATGGTGTATAGCCCAGTTCTTCTGCAGCAACACTCAAGCTGCCGGTCTGAATCGTTTTGATCAGGATCTTATATTTCTCTGTGTCCATGATGCCTCCTTTTGATTAAAAAGCAAAACAAGAAAAAGTTATTTTCAACAAAATCAACATAACACCAGCGGATTCCTTTGTCAACAGTAAGCGTTAGAAAA
>JAZNHY010000112.1:0-3006 GCA_045577235.1 Lachnospiraceae bacterium | reverse complement strand
CATGCGGTCAATAAGCAAACGCTTCTCTTCGCTGATCTCCGGAAGTCTGTCTTTTAATAATGCGTACTCTTCCGGAGAAGTCGTTTCCATCATATAGGCATATTTCAAAGTGACCGGATTCTGCCCGGTGCTTTCTGCCTCCTGTAGATCATGCAAATAGGACTGCAGAGTTTTTTCATCCCAGATTTCAAACTGCGCCCTGCGGTTAGCGTCAAACTGAACTTTGTCATCCTGACACCAGGCACGTCCACCGACATTCTGTGTTTTCTGGAACATCTCCCATTCTATTGCAATGATCTGATCGATTAATTCGTTTTTCATGATTTTCTCTCTTTTTAAATAACAAGTGAAATACCATTTTCCAATAGTGACCCATCCTCTATGTTTGATAACAGATCCGGCAGGTGGTCCATTAGAAAATCGCTGGTCTTTTCTGTCAGCTGCTGCCTGCGCATTTCCTCAATCAGTTTTTGACACATTTCCTCTATGTCCTCTTCCGCGCCATCCCAAGGGCAATGCAATAAAGCGCTTATCCTGTCATACATTTCTCCGCCCAGGATCGGAAGCGCAGACAGTGCCTGATAGGCCCATTTGTAATACGGCCGATAGGTCCGGTTTAAAAGGAAGACGGCACGGGTAAAATGGTCAATAAACGCCGCGCGGATCATGCTGGCTGTAACAAAATCTTTTCTTTTCACAGCACGAATATAGTTATACTGTCCGGTCTGCGCACATACAGCACTCTCCCTGGCCAGCTTGAATAAGAACACATCCTGCGGATAATGCTCCAACAGTTTATTACGTATTTTTGTAAAGGCACCGTACGTATCCAGAAATACTTCTCCGTTCACTGCAGCGGCAAGGCTGGTCTCGTCAATCTCCAGCCACGCCCTGTTGGATGCCGGACGATCAGAAACGCGGATCAGCTGCTCATAAAACCGTCCGATCTCGAACACCCCGCTTCTCCATCCTTGAAGAAGAGACGTCCTTCCCGAAAGTTCCATAGACAAGTTTTCAAGGATTCGGCGCAGGGGTCCTTCGTATTGGAAAAAATGTTCTTCATCCAGCCAGAGGCATATCCTGGTTTCTGCATCATGATCCAGGCTGATCTCATCGTCATAGCCGAAACATTCGGAACCTTCACCAACCAGCCCTGCTGCCAAAAGAGGAATTACCTCCGGTAATTCCTCCCGAATCTTTGGCATCACATGATCTTCGAATAAAGCTCTTGATCGATATAATCCCTTCATGATTTTTTCAGTATCTCTTTCAGCTTTGTAAACGCTCTGTATTCCTGCGTGTTTTCCAGACCTCCGCGCAGATACAGTTCTTCTGCCATCTGCATCTTTTCATCGACCAGATCAGATTCCCCGCACTTGTAATAAGCGATCGCCATATTTGCAAACGCGGTTGCTTTTTCATAATAACAGTCCGGGATATCCTTCATGGCATCATAGGCTTCCTGCAGCATTTCCGCCGCCTCCTTAAATCTGCCTGTGTCAAGATAGACCAGCGCAAGATTATTATAGGCGCTGCTGGAAAGTTCTTTCGGCGTTTCCGGATGTGCTTTATACAACTCGATTGCCTCTTCAAAGAGTTCCGTCGCCTCGCTGAATTTCCCCATCATGCGGTAATTCCCGGCCAGGTTATTTATGATCGTTGCATAATTGGCATCTTTTTCTGATGTCTCCCAAAGCTCTTTCGCTTTCAGAAATGCTTCCTCGCCTTTTTCAAGCATATCCCGATGCTTATAGAAACTGCCCAGTTCGTTATACATTGTGCTGAGCACTCTCTGCTCCTGTGGGCCTTCCGGATTTGCCGTCTCACATTGAGAGATCAGCCACTCCACCCGCTCGGCATCACTGGCAGTCTTTTGAAGAGCATCATATTCAGAAAAGAATTCTGCTGCTGATATCATTTTTCTTCATCCTTCTCTATATTTTCCTGACGTGGGAAGCACTTTCCGCAGACGATGCAGATCTTATCTTCATTGAACTTGCAGCGGCGGACGTTATCTCCCATATAATCGTATGCCCACTTCCGGCTGAAATAAGGTTTGTTCTTGACTTCTTCCGAAGCCTCAGAACGAGTGATCGTACCCCAGACGCCGTCCTGGAAAGCTGCCTGGAAAAGTACCGGCTTTTTCATCTTCCGGAACTTGATCGGGCAGTGCCATTTGTTGGCAGGGAACCGGATCACGCATGGACGGTCGATTATATAAGACTCCATGTTATCCGGATCATCACCGATGAATATTTCAATCTGTGCGTCAAAGTCGAACATATTCATTGGATCTGCGCCCATGAAGAACAGATACTCATCCTTGCCCTGATGGAAATGTGCTTCTTCCATATTAAGCGCACCGGATAAGATCTGCCAGCCGATATGATACTGGCAATCCTCCATATAAGTCTGGCCACGCAGATAGGTCTTTGGATTCTGCATCCAGGTGCCCCAGTCCGTGATCTCTTTTGGCATTGCTAAAACGCTCTTTGCGATGTCGCGGGAAAGTGCCGGTTTCTCATGCAGAAGCGTAGTGGCATCTGAATAAGAAATCTGGGTATACCCCGGAACAAGCACACAGTCCTCCCAGAATGGTGCTTTTGATTCATCATAAGCTCCCTGGTCTGTATATCTTTCAATTCCATCTTCATTGATCACGTTCCATGCTACGCTGGCACGTTCTCCTTCTCTAGGCTTACGATGCGTCTCGCCTTCGATGAATTCCATCATCTCGCCTTCAGAAGTCTGGACCTTTTTAACAAATCCCGGATTACCGGTAAACTGCGCTGCCTGGAACAGAACTGGTTTGTCTACGCGGACAAACTTCAGCGGGCAATGCCAATAGTCCTTTGGTACACGTACTGCCGTCGGCTCAGTAATAACGATCTTCTCCATTTTATCCAGTGACGGTCCCATGTACAGATGGACCTCTGCATCCCAGGATGAAAAAACATCCGGAAGCTTGGCGCCAAAGAAAAACAGCGTTTCTTCTTCACGGTGGAA
>JAZNHY010000111.1:0-4008 GCA_045577235.1 Lachnospiraceae bacterium | reverse complement strand
CAGCACATGGCCAGCAAAGAGTACAGCCGTCTGAGCCTGGAGGGAGGCAGTATCAACGCATGGGATCAGATCATGATCACAAAAGGCCTTGCAGAGGCAGGCAAAGCCGATCAGGCAAAAGAAGCTGCTGCTTTATATTGTAATGCCTTAGTAAATCCGGTCCCAACTAATTATAACTGCAGTGCGGGATTTGACAGTGCAGAAACCGCTGCAGCATATATCACTTTACAGGAATTGGCTTAAAGAACGGAGGATAAAGAATGTTTTGTGAAAATTGCGGAAAACAGCTTTCAGACAGCGCAAGATTCTGTCCGTTTTGCGGTGCATCAGTAAATGGCGATGTTCCGGCACCTGCAGTAAAGACGCAGATGCAGGAAACAGCGCCGGCAGTTCCAACTGTGCCAGCAGCTCCAACGGCTCCAGTGGCTCCAAATGCGAGTGCACTGATCTACCGGACTAAATGTCCGTCCTGCGGGAACGTACAGGACTCCAGGTTTGTTGATGCCTGTAAAAAATGCGGGACACAGCATCAGGTAGATACGGTGAACAACGGATTCCTGCAGATCTACCGGATGGGGCACTTTTCCGGATCTATGGCAGGAGCAGCTATCTATTTAGATGGAGAAGGCATGGGACATGTTGCTAATGCGTCTAGTGTTTTGATCGAATTGCCGCCAAAAACCTACAACCTGCATATGGCGATTTCGGCATTGCGGAACTGTCTGGATATTCCGGTAACGATTGAACCGGGCAAAACCGTCTGCGTTAAATCGCAGATCAAGATGGGAATGATCAAAAATACGATCATCCTGCATCTGGTAGACCCTTCTGAAATGCCGCCACTGGCTTAGAAAACAACAAAAACATATAAAACAGCGAAAAGCCTTATGGCTGTAAGAGAAATGCCCGGTTTGATCCGGGCATTTTCTTTGCCTGTTGGATGAAATAATTCGACAAATAAGATTTATTTTTAGAGGAACTACAAACTGATGAAAAAAATCGACAGAAGAAAACACAAAATTTTTATCCCCAAAAATCTTTTTGCCATTTTTGTAATTTTCTGCTAATATCATCTGTAGAAAAAAATCAACAGATAAAGGATAGCAGAATGAATACAGATAACAAAAACAAATTACGGCTGATCTATATGGCTAAGATCCTCTTTGAGCGTACGGATGAAGACCATGTTTTAAACAGCGTGGAGCTGATGAATATCCTTCTGGATGAATATGGAATCAGTACACACCGACAGACCCTGGCAGCAGACATTGACCTGCTGGTGGAATTTGGCATGGACATTGAAACCATCAAGTCTAATCCAAATAAATACCATCTGGTATCCAGGGAGTTTGATCCGACGGAACTGAAGCTGCTGATGGATGCAGTTGCTTCCAGCAAGTTCATCTCTGCAGGAAAAAGTAAAGCATTGATAGAAAAACTGGGGGCGCTGGCCGGTAAAAATCAGGCAGCCAAACTCAAACGGAATATTGAAGTGGAAGGACGTATCCGTACGGATAATGAAAAGACCTTTTATATCATCGATGCCATTAATACGGCCATCAATGAAGGAAAAAAGATCTCCTTCCATTATTTAAGGTACGAAGGGCAGAAGGAAAAGCATGTTTCCAATAATGGAGAAGCATATATTTTCAGTCCGCACCGCCTCGTCTGGAACGGAGACTATTACTATATGATCGGCTGGTCAGATAAGCACGGGGATGTTGCCGTTTTCCGCATCGATCGGATCCAGGCCAAACCGGAGATCCTGGACGTGAAAGCGCATAAGATGCCAAAGGAATTCAAGCTGAACAATTTCCTGAATACGACATTCCATATGTTTAAGAGCGAGGCACAGGAGGTGGAACTGGAGTGCGATCTGGATACGTTAGATTCCGTCACAGACCGCTTTGGAGATAAACTGGCAATTGATTTTGGCAGCAAGACATATCATACCAAGGTCACAGTGGCCTTGAACCATGTCTTTTATGGATGGGTCTTTGGCTTTGGAGGAAAGGTGAAGATCATTGCTCCGCAGGACGCCGTCAAAGAATATAAGGAAATGGTGGAAAACGCATATAAAGATACAAATGCTGCAGCAACAAAGAAAAAAACCAATTCCTTCTTCTGGTGGCTGAATTGATCAACTGAGAAAGGATTACTGTTTGAGAAGATCCAGACAGTGGGAAACCACGTACCAGGCAGTTTCGTAGTGCATGAACTGCAAAAGATTCTGATCAAATTGAAACTGCATGGAGGCAGGGAATTCCTCATCGGACTGCCAGAACTGCAGGAGCATATCAAGGTTTTGAAATATCGGAATGCGGTAGGCAACATCGCCTTTTCCAGCTGGCACCCCGCCTAGTCTTTCACAGGCGGCCGCCAGTTTTTCCGGCTGGGGATCCCAGAACTCTTCACTCTGGGAGAACATCCCTTTGCCTGCATAATAGCCTGTTGTCTGCACGCGGGACAGATTCTGCATAACGGTATACTCGCCGCTGAGGCAGGCATCTTCTCTGGAATAAAACAGGATATCAAAAATCGTCAGGACCTCGTTGAAACCTGCTTCGTGGATGCGGGCATTCTCATCCGGCTGAAAGTCATCTTCGGCCCATTCCGTTACGCCATTCGTCTTATCGATCCGGTAGTGCCGGGTCATAAAATCTACGTATAAATACTGGGTATCAGAAAGAAGACCGAACTGACGGATCGCTTTCGGAATGTCATACTCCGCAATCTGAGATTGTACACGGAGTTTCGTAATCTCGTGATTGGATGGACGCTGTACGCGCTCTTTTGAATCGTTTGCCATAAAAGTACTATACATGTTCTGGCTCTTTTTTTTCAATATATTATTAATTATATTAATATTCTGAAAGACAAAGGCGGAAAGTGTGGTAAAATAATAAAAATATCTCTCTGCATCTGCTGCAGATGAGTTATGGGGCTGTTTTTAAAGACACGTAAAAGTCAAATCATACAAGGGGGAAAGGTATATGAATTATCCAAATTTATTTAAACCAATCAAAATTGGCGGCGTGATGGTCCGCAACAGGATCTTCGCAGCACCAATCGGACACCCGGATTCCATCCTGGGCAAGTGGACAGATGACGCGATCGCTTTTTATGAGCGCAAAGCAATGGGCGGAGTGGCAGTTGTCACCCACGGTGAATCCTCTGTAGACTGCAAATACGGAAAACGTTTCGGTATTAACTTAAGCCTGGATACCCAGCAGCCAAAACGTGGTCTTGCAAAATTTGCAGATGCGGTTCGCCGGCATGGCGCACTTCCTTCCATGGAACTTCTGCATCCGGGTAATAAATCCATCCCGAATACCGAGACTGTTGGTGTAGGCATCACCTCACCAATCGTTTACGGACCTTCTGCAACCGTGATCAACGGAGTCCAGGTTCAGGAGATGCCGGAGGATGTTATCTGGGAGATCATCGATAAATACGCAATTTCGGCAAAGAACTGCCAGAACGCCGGATTTGGTATGGTCATGGTTCATGCCGGACACGGCTGGCTTCCAAACCAGTTTATGTGCGGCCGGACAAACTTAAGAGAAGATCAATGGGGCGGCAGCCTGGAGAACCGGGCACGGTTTACGATTGAGATCGTGGATGCCATCCACAAAGCATGCGGGAAGGACTTCCCGGTTGAGGTAAGAATCAGCTCCACTGAGGTTATTGACGGCGGTTATACAGCTGATGGAGAAGGAGCAGATTTCGCACAGCTTCTGGAGGGACATGCTGACCTGATCAACTGCAGTGTCGGCTACGGCGAAGGACTCCCGGACAGCTATCGTACCATGACCCTGACACATCCATGTATGTACAGGGAAGACGGCGTAAACGTAAAATATGCGGGTATTGTTAAGAGCCACATGAAACAGACTCCGATCTCCGCAGTCGGGGCCCTTTCGGATCCAGCCATGATGGAGGAGATCATCGCAAGCGGCACGGCAGACATCGTAGAGATCGGCCGTGGTCTGATCTGCAATCCGGAAC
>JAZNHY010000110.1:0-6947 GCA_045577235.1 Lachnospiraceae bacterium | reverse complement strand
TCTTCTTTCATCTCATAAGATGAAAGATCGACCCCGAACGTTTCTTCCACTGCCACCGCCATATAAAGAAGTGCCACACTGCTCATACCAATATCCGCCATCAGACGGGAGTCACCGGTTATGCTTTCCGGATCTATCTCTTCATCTATTTCCTGTAATAATGCTTTCAGTTTTGCTTCAATGCCCATTGTCTGCACTCCTCATATTTTTCAAACAGTTTTTCCGTGATCATTTCCAGATCCTGGATGCTTGGAAGTTTCTTGTTACAGTAATCGCTGCAGTAAAATGGTTCACCAATCACCAGTGTCTGCCTTTGGAAAATGTTCTTTCTCTTTACCACAAACATCGGCAGGATCGGAACCTTTGCCAGACTGGCAATAAGAGAAATGCCTGATTTGAAGGCGTTCTCATCTTCACCTATGCCTCCCTGCGGGAACAGTTCCAGTGCAAACCCTTCTTTCAGAACCGCCACGCAGTCTTTAATGGCTTTTGTGTCTGTAATATTCCGGTCGATCCGGATGCACCCGGCTGCAGAAAGGAAGATGTTCCGAATACGGCTGCTCATAACCGCTTCTCCTACCACGTAAAAAACGCGGCGTTTCCAGAACGCAGCCGTGATCACAAACGGATCCTGAAAACTGGTATGATTGGCAGCCAGGATCACTCCGTCCTTTAACGCCTTCACTTTTTCTTCGTTCCCCATATACACACGCCGGATCCGGTAAAACGGGATCAGGGCAAGAAGAAGAAAACGTGCAAGATCCATCGGCAGTTTATCCAGTCTGAATATTTTATGCTTTTTCTGTTTTTCCATTTGCCTTTAGCTGATTGCCGTCAGAAGAGCCACTTCGACCATTTCATGCAGAGAAGATTTCCGTTCGAGCGGATCCATTTCCTCTCCAGTCCGGATATCATTTGATATGGTAAACATGGACAATGCTTTTTTTCCTGCCTGCTCTGCATTTGCATATAACGCAGCAGCTTCCATCTCAAACGCGCCAACACCCTCGTTATACCACCGCTCAATAATGTCTTCGTCTTCCTGTGCGTAATAAATCTCCTCCGTGAGAACGCTGCCGTTAAAGAACCGGACATTCCTGTGCAGAGCGATATCGATCGCCTTGTTCAGCAGCGCCTCATCCGGATGCGGCACATAGCCTTCCGGAAGACGGAAATGTTTCATAAAATCAGAATCCGTGTATGCCGTATTGGCAAATAGAAGATCACCGATCCGCATTCTTGGATCAATACTGCCTGCTGTTCCAACGCGGATAATGGTGTCGATATCATAAAAATTATAAAGTTCATATGCATAAAGGCTGATAGACGGAATGCCTATTCCGCTTGCCATAACAGTCACGCGCTTTCCCTGATACAGACCCGTGTAGCCTTGTATCCCTCGGATATCATTGACCAGGGTCGGCATGGAAAGGTATTCCTCCGCGATAAATTTGCTCCGCTGCGGATCACCCGGCATGATCACAACATCAGCCAGATCTTCTTTTTTTGCCTCAATATGCGGTGTTGGAATTCTTGTCAGGTCCAGACTCATTTTTTCACCTCATCATAAACGTCCCGTTTGGAAATACCTCTGTCTTTTGCCACCTGCTTCATCGCATCTTTTTCAGAAAGGCCCTGAGATAAATACTGCTCCATATGTTCCTGTATGCTGACCGCATCCCATTCTTTCCGGCTTTCCGCCAGGATCTCTTCCGGGTCTTACCCTTCTATGACCAGAACCATCTCTCCTTTTGGTTCGCTCTCCTCAAAATAACGCACGGCTTCCGGAATGCTTAAGCTTAGAACACTTTCATGAATTTTGGTCAGCTCTCTTAATATGCGGATCTGTCGCTCACCAAGAACTTTTTCCAATACACGTAGTGTAGCGAGCACATGATGCGGCGCTTCATATAAAACGATCGTCCGCGTTTCCTTCTCAAGTCGTGCCAGTGCTTCTTTTCTTTCTTTTTTCTCTGCAGGCAGAAAACCTTCAAAGACGAACCGGCGGGAAGAAAGACCACACATGGAAAGTGCCACGACTACGGCCGATGCTCCAGGCAGGGATGTAACTTCAATTCCTGCTTCATAGCACTTCTTCACCAGTTCTTCACCCGGATCGGAAATCCCCGGCGTGCCGGCATCCGTCACCAGCGCGATGTTTTCTCCGGCCAGCATTTTTGCCACCAGCTCGTCTGCTTTCTCATATTTATTATGCTCGTGATAACTGGTCAGTTTTGCTTTGATATCATAATGATTCAAAAGCTTTCTGGTATGCCTTGTGTCTTCTGCCGCGATCAGATCCACACTTTCCAGAACCTTAATGGCTCGGAAAGTGATATCTTCCAGATTTCCAATTGGCGTTGCACATAAATACAGTTTTCCACTCATCGTTTCAGAAATGATAGATCTCATGGATCTCATCTGTGTACTCGTTTTTTGCTTTATAAATGATCAGTGGCTTCTCCACCTTCATAAATACATTGCCGCCACTGACAGCTTCGATCAAAACCATAGTCGCCTGACTGTCTGCAAAAGAATGTACCATTCGCATGCGTTTGATCTCCAGACGATTTTTCTTTAATTCTGCAAAAATCTCGGTCAGGCGTTCCGGCCTGTGCACCAGGAAAAAGTGTCCGCCCGGTACCAGTAGGGCAGCGGTTTCCCTTGCAACATCTGCAAAAGTGCATTTGATCTCATGTCTGGCAATGGCTTTTTCATCCGATGGATTTGTCAATCCGCCATCCGGTTTCATATAAGGCGGATTACTGACGACCACATCAAAAGAAGCTCTTCCGAACAGATGCGACGCTTCGCAGAGATCACCCTCCACAATTTTCACACTGTCTTCCAGATCATTGAGTTTCACGCTGCGGCCGGCCATTTGGACATAGTCTTTCTGGATCTCCAGTCCGGTGATATCCCGGGATAAAGTCTTTCCGCGCAGAAGGATCGGCAGGATCCCTGTACCGGTCCCCAGATCGAGGATCTTAGTTTTCTCCGTTATTTTTCTTCCCATTCCTTCACAAAGGAACCCGGAAAGAAGGACCGCATCCATTCCGAAACAAAAACCATTCTTGTTTTGTATGATGCGGTACCCATTTCTCTGCAGATCATCGATTCTTTCGTCTGGTAATAATTGAATATCCAATTTATTCTTTTTCCAGTTCTTTCAGTGCCTTCATTTCTTCTGCAGACACTTCCTGTTCGTTGCTCTTATTATTATTTTTCTTTTTTCTCCGCGTGAACTTGATATCACCAGGTCCGTATTCTCTGGCTTCTCTTTCATCATCATCCAGGTCTACGATGACGCGGATCCGCTGCTTTAAGATATTGATGGAGTCAACCACACAATGATGGCCATCCTCCGTGATACCTTCATCGCCCACCTTTGGCAGTTTTTTGCTAAGATCCAGATAGGCCTCCTCTTCATATTTGATGCAGCACATCAAACGTCCGCAGCTTCCAGAGATCTTGGACGGGTTAAGGGACAGATTCTGATCTTTTGCCATACGGATAGAAACCGGAACAAAGTCAGACTGGAAAGCGTGACAGCAGAATTCTCTGCCACAGATCCCGTAGCCGCCCAAAGCCTTGGTCTCATCCCTAACACCAATCTGGCGCAGCTCGATCCTTGTTTTGTAAACCGACGCCAGATCCTTTACCAGCTCACGGAAATCTACACGTCCATCAGCTGTGAAATAGAACAGGATCTTATTTCCGTCAAATGTATATTCCACATCTACCAGTTTCATCTTCAGATCGTGTTTTGCAATCTTTTCCAGACAAACCTGAAATGCTTTTTTCTCTTTTTCTTTATTGGCTTCTGCCTTTTGGGTATCTTCCTCTGTTGCAATCCGGATAACCGGCTTTAACGGGCTGACGACTTCTTCTTCTGTGATCTCTTTTGGTCCGGTCACAACCACACCATATTCGATGCCGCGTGCCGTTTCTACAATAGCATGGTCCCCAATATCGATCGGCAGATCGAGCGGATCAAAATAATAGATCTTTCCTGTTTTCTTAAATCTGATTCCAACTACTTTTATCATAGGTTTCCTTTCACTTTTTCACTTCTTCCCGGATCGTCAGGAACAGTGTTTCAAAAACGGCTTCACATTTGACAGAATTATCCAGTCTTCTCTTCGCCTCAGTCATAGCGGTAAATACCCGCCCAAGGCCATCCTGAGAGATCTGTTCCGCCTGTCTGCGAAGCACAGCTTTTTCTTTTTCAAAATACAGTCTTCCATCTCCGGCATTATTCTTCACAAGAGCCAGATCCCGGTACCACATCTGCATATAAGAGAGCAACTGTGAACCATCCAGCTTATCCAGGTCTGCTGCAAACTGAAAAATCTCCAGTGCATCCAGATTACTCAGATTCTTTAACGCTTTGAGAGTCTCGTTCTTTAGGGCAGCCTTTTCTTCGTCCTCTGTCAAACTCTTTGCCAGCCCCAGATTACCTTTGCTCAAAGCGGCGTTCTCTTCGATCAGCGCCTTCTCTGCTCCGCTTCTTCCTAATTCACGGATAATGATCTCCTGGTCTAGTGGCTCCATCCTAAGCTTCATGCAGCGGGATTTGATCGTATCCAGAAGACGGTCATAATTGTCCGTCAGCAGGAAAAACAGCGCATATTCCGGCGGTTCTTCTAACGTTTTCAGCAGTGCGTTCTGCCCATTGTCATTCAGCAGCTGTGCATCCTTAATGATATAGATCTTATATGGTCCGTAATAAGGGACAATATCAACCGTGTCGATCACCTGCTGCCTGATCTCATCAATAGAAAGGACGGTCGGCTTATCATGCTCCACCCAGATGATATCCGGATGGTTATGCGTGTCTGCCTTTACACAGGATCCGCAGACCATGCATGGTCCTTCTTCGATTCCTTTTTCGCAGAGCAGTGCGGCTGCGATATAACCGGCAAATGTCTTTTTTCCGATACCTTCCGGCCCGTCGATGATATACGCATGTGAGACCTTTCCCTTACGGACGGCCTCTTTAAAATGCTCAATATTATGTCTGTTTCCGAGGATTTTTTTCAGTTCTGACATAACAATATATTATAGCACTCCAAAGCCTGCTAGGAAAGCGCACTCATTTCCCGGATCTCCTGTTTGATGGCTTCAATACAGGTATCCAGATCGGTGTTCTCAAACCGTTTTTTGATTCCGGCTTTCTGAAGGTTTTCCTCACTGAAGTCCTCACTGTCTGCAAGGAAGCGTCTGCACATTTCCGCATAGCCCGGCACCTTCTGCTGCCGTTCTCTATTCAGCGCTCTCTCCAGGCGTAATCCATCATCCAGTTCAATATAGAGAGGCACTATTTTATCTGCACCGTAATAATCCCTCATCTTTACATAGGATTCCAGCGTACCGATGTAAAGATAATCATGCCTGGAAAGATCCACCCGCTCACTGTCCACACTGTAATAATACCAGTCACCATAAACCGTATGGTAAACACGGCTTTCTATCAGCTTGCCCGCCTCTTTGTACCGGTCCAGATCTTCTTTGGTGGTGAAATAATATTCCACGCCATCCTGCTCGCCGGCACGGATCGGCCGTGTGGTATAGCCAACATACGGCAATAGCGGAAGCCCCTCCTTATGGAGAAGGTGGTCATAAATGGTATCTTTGCCCGAGGCACTTTTTCCCATCAGGAAAAATATCTTTCCCATATCTCTATTGCGGCTCCTTTATCGATCAGATCTGTGATCTGCTCCTTTATCTCTCTTGTATACATTTCACCCGGCGCGATGATCGGACATCCCGGCGGATCCACATAAATGAAATCCCGATACTGCTTCCCTGGCTTTACCAACTGCAGCAAGGCGATCTGATCTACCTGCTTCTGGCTGTATTCTTTCCGCGGCTGATACTTAGGCATGCCCGCAGTCTCCAATAGTGCTTTGTAGATTTTCCGGAAATCATTTCGGGCCATCCCTACTTCAGTCGGGATGATCACATGGCTGATTCCCGCACCATCCAGAAGGATCTGTCCGTCCTCTTCCAGGAAAGCTCCCAGTGCGATTCCGGTAATGCCTTCTTTCCGGATGCTTAACCTGCCTTCGTCCACATCATACACACCGCAGGTACCGATCAGTTCACGATCCATCAGCTTCAGTCCCGGGATCTGCGCAAACTTGCTGCGGAAATCCAGCAGCTGGTCCAGATAATCAGAAAAGGCTGCTTCATTCCGGAAAGCCCAATCCAGGCGTTCGGAAATACTTTGCAGGATCTCTTCATTTGGCTGCTCTGCTGTATATGTTTGCAGGGCAACCCGGACTTTGCGTGCCAGTTCCTTTTCTGTATTAACAAAGATCAGCGCACCTTGTTCCTTCACTCCCAGCGTGCGGGAAAGGTCATGAACTACGACATCTGCCCCTAAGAAAATGGCTGATGTCGGAAAGTCTTCATAAAACGGAAAATGCGCACCAAAAGATTCATCCACGATCAGCACCACTTCGTGTTCCTGACAGATTTCTGCAATCTTTTCCACATCAGAAACAATTCCTTCCGGCGTTGGAGAAGTGATGACAAGGGCGGTATACTCCCGATGATTATTCAGGATCTGTTCCACCTTTTCCGGGCGGATCCCGCCGTAAATAAAACTGCCCGGATAGAGTTCTTCCGGATACAGATATCCTACCTTTCGTCTGTTCAGAGAAACTGCGTCAAATGCAGCTTTCCGACAGTTCCTGGCTAATAGGATCCGGCCTTCCGGAAGCGCAGTAATAGCTGCCAGAATTCCTGCACTGCTGCCATCTGCAGATACCAGAATTTCCGGATAGGAATAGATTCTTTTGGCCTGTTCTTCAATTGATTTTATTAAGGTTTCAATCCGTGTATCCATACATAATTGATTTTACCATATTCGTTGACAGAATTGAGAAAAAATGTATCATTAAATATAATTCATGCAACAGTTAAATTTTATTCATCTTGTG
>JAZNHY010000109.1:0-4279 GCA_045577235.1 Lachnospiraceae bacterium | reverse complement strand
GGGTTTTTCAAAAGTCCCTGCATGGCCGCGCCGCACACAGAAAGCGCTGCGCCGGATAACGCAACACAGAGCACGCGCGGAACTCTGACTGCCAGAATAATAGATGAAGACATATCTTGCGCGATTGCCTGTTTTGTCACGGCAGACCAGATCAGGCGTATTGTCTCTTTCAAAGGGACCGTAACGCTGCCAACGCAAATACACAGTATCATGACTGCGAGCATAATACCAATGAAGATCAGGTAGGCTGGTACGCCAAAACCTTCTGCATATTTTTTTTCTTTTGAGGAAACGGGAACGGCGGAACCGTCCCCGTTTTTCCCTCGTTTATGAAACATAAATGATTATTTGTCTCCGTATACGAAATCGAACATCATCTGTGCTCCGTCTGCCAGACGCGGTGCCGGACGGCTCAGTTCGTTGTCGACCAGGTTCAGGATGTCCCCATTCTGTACTGCCTTGACCTGATTCCAGCCCGGACGAGCCATGATCTCTTCGATTGGAGTAGGTCCCTCGCCGAAGTACATGGTGATCGTAACGATATAGTCCGGATTACGCTGCAGAACCTGCTCTTCAGAGATCTCTGCCCAGCCAACTACATCATCAAAAGCGTTCTTCAGACCCAGCATCTCAGCAACCTCGTTCATGAACGTGCCGCTGCCTGCGGTCCAGAGACCATACTCTAAAGGAGAGACTTCGAAGTAAACCGTTTTTGTTCCATCGCCGGTAGCTTTCTCCGATACATCTGCAAAGGTCTTCTTCATGTTATCGATCACGGCTTTGGCATTATCTTCTTTGCCCATCAGTTTGCCGATCATATCGATTGCCGTATATACGCCCTCAATATCCTGAGCGTCGGATACGACTACATGGATGCCTGCATTCTCCAATGCTTCAACCTGTTCTGTGGTCTGTGCCATCGTGCTCATCAGCAGAACCTGCGGCTGCAGGGAAATGATCTGTTCAATGTTGGTTTCCATTCCGGACTCAACAGAAGGAACGTTCAGCACTTCAGCAGGATAGTCGCAATATTCGCCTCTTCCAACCAGTGCATCCCCACCGCCGATTGCAAACAATAATTCGCAGTCCGATGCAGAAAGAGCCACAATTCTCGTAGCCGGTTCATCCAGTGTGATCTCCCGACCTGTCATGTCTGTGACAGTGACAAAAGGTGCCGAAGCATTGGCAGAAGACGGTTCCTCAGGTGAAGACCCTCCGCCTGATTTGCCGCAGGCTGCCATTGACAGAACAAGAACCAGTGCCAGGATGATTCCCAGTATTTTTTTCATTCCTTTTTCCTCCTTATTTCTTTGTTTCTCAGGAAAAGAAAAAACCGCGCTCCCTCTTTGGGACGCGCGGCAAAGCATACAAAAAGCCTCATACCTACAGCTCAGCCCGTACCCAGAGACAAGAAAATGTACAGGCAAGTTTGTTCCCGGCTTGGCTATTCTCCTCTGGGTAGTGTTATGTCAATAAGCAGGTCTGTTAAACCCTTTGATCAGCTTCACGGTTACTGGGGTAGTCCGGAAATTTCATCCGTGTTCCTCAGGCGGATATCCCGCCCGTGGCGATTGCCATATCCTGTACACGCCGTTTAATCAACATAAGTATAGGAGTGAATTGACTACCTGTCAATGAAATACAATTCCGTTTTCCTATTGTACTTTTGTATCAAAATAGTTAACATTATTCAGCGAAGACTTATTATTTTAAACCCGAGGAGGTTTTCACCATGATCAAGAGTTTCAAGGAGCTGGCAGACGCTGCCAAGGCAATGGAAAAGAAAACGGTTTTAGCCGTTGCCCAAGCACATGACAGCCACACGTTGGAAGCCGTAATGACTGCAAAAAAAGACGGCATCATCGATGCCATGCTCATTGGCAACGAGGAGAAGATCCGCCAGATCTTACTCCAGGAAGGCGCGGATCCATCCGATTATATCATCGTCCCTTCCGATTCGGAGGAAGAGTCTTTGAAGATAGCGATCGAGAGCATCCACACCGGCAAAGCAAGTGTCATTATGAAAGGGAAAATGGAGACAGCCCCATTCATGACAGCCATCATCCATAAGGAAAACAACATGATGTCGGGAGGCCGTATCTCTCTGGTGGGACTGTTTGAGCAACCGACATCCTATCATAAACTGATTGCCGTCACCGACATGGGTATGAACACCTACCCGAATCTGGAAGGCAAAAAAGATGAGATCAACAACGCCGTAAGGCTTTTGCACGCATTGGGAATTGAATGCCCGAAGGTAGCCTGCCTTTGTGCCGTAGAAAAGGTCAATCCTAAGATGCCGGAGACGGTAGATGCAGACGAGCTGAAGAAAATGAACGCGGCCGGCGAGATTCCTGGCTGCATTGTGGAAGGTCCTATTTCTTTTGATCTGGCTATCAGTAAGGAATCTGCTGACCTCAAGGGTTATGAGAGCCCTGTGGCAGGCGATGCAGATCTGCTTCTGGTCCCGGATATCACATGCGGCAACGTATTGGTGAAATGTATGACAGAATATGCCGGTGCTATGACAGCTGGTACAATGCTCGGAGCAAAATGTCCTTTGATCGTTACCTCCCGTTCTGCAGCAGCCAGCGATAAGTATTATTCCATCGCGCTTGCAGCCTACTCCGCAGTGAAATATTAATCAGTTTTATATTATTTAATTAAAAAAGGACACGGCCGAATGATATGTACCCAGAATCCTGGACACATTGATCGGACCTTTAGGTGAAACACATGGATGCTTCCCTGTACTTTACAGGGGGCATCCATTTTGTTTTAGCCTGGATCCGCTCATTGTTGTAATAGTATATATATTCACGGACAGCGTCCGAGAACTTCTCATAGGAAGTATATTCCTTTTCTTGTCCATAGAACATCTCGTTCTTTAATCTTCCGAAGAATGTTTCCATGATACAGTTGTCATAGCAGTTGCCTTTCCTCGACATCGACTGGATTATCCCACGTTTTTTTAGGGCTTTCCTGAAGTATTCGTGCTGATACTGCCAGCCTTGATCACTGTGGAATATAAGGCCGGATACATCGGGGAACTTTTTGAAGGCTTTTTTCAACATACGGCTGATCTGATCTAAGTTAGGTGATCGTGACAGATCATATGATATGACCTCATTGGTGTTCATATCAAGAACCGGAGACAGATAACACTTTCCCCAGGAAAAGCTGAACTGTGATACATCCGTCGTCCATTTCTCTAGTGGGGCCGCTGTGCTGAAGTTCCTGTCGATGATGTTGGCTGCAACTTTTCCAACTTCTCCCTTATAGGAATGATATTTCTCCTTTGGACGTTTCCCTTTCAGCCCCATGATATTCATCAGCCGTTGAACACGTTTATGGTTGACTGCTTGTCCTCGGTTTACCAGTTCTGCATGAATCCTGCGAACTCCGTACCTGCCTTTGTGGTGACCAAAGATATCCGCAATCTCCTCCATCAGATCCCGGTTCCTTTCTTCTACGATATCTGTTTTAGATATCTCGAAGTAATAGGTGGACCGGGCAAGTCCCATGGCTTTTAAGAGGTGCTTCAGTTTGTATCCTTCTTCCCGGAGTTCTTTGACGATCGCTGCTTTTTCGCCTTGAGTCGCGCAGCTTCTTTTTCTTCTCTCAAGGCGATCTCTTTTTTTATTATGGCATTCTCCGCCTTGATATATTCATTCTCTGCTCGCAGACGTATGAGTTCCTCATACTCCGACTCTTCCTGTTTTCTCGGATTGTTAAAGTTTATCTTTTTCATTTCAGGATCCTTTGGCCTTCTGCCTTTTTTCATATCGACAAGACCATTGTATCCCATTGTTTTATATTTGCGAACCCATTGATATAGCAATCCGGAGTTGATAGCAGCGTCTATTGCGACACTTGTGATTGATTTCCCTGCCAGCACCTGTGCTACCAGTTCATATCTGCTTTCAGGCGTCCACTTTTTTTGATGTTCTTGGTGTTTCAGTGCCTCTGGTCCCTTGGCATTCTCAATACGAACCCATTCCTTAACCTTCATGCGGAAACGGCGGGTGGTAATTCCCTCAGGAGTATCTGGCCACCTGCCTTCCCGATATAGTTCGACACATTTTCTTTTAAACTCATATGAATAGCGCATAGTAAAACCCCCTTCCCTGGTTGTCCAGGAAAGGGGGTACATATCATGATCCGCACTCTTTTTTTATTAAGGTTTTGCCGGAGGGGTTCCGCCAGGGCCGCCCATGCCGCCATCTGGAGGTGCGCCGCCAGGGCCACCGTTGCCACCCATACCGCCGGAAGATGTGAT
>JAZNHY010000108.1:0-3852 GCA_045577235.1 Lachnospiraceae bacterium | reverse complement strand
AGCGTCTTTGCATTTGATCAGAAGAAGTTCTTCTGCGTCCATGTTCGTGAGAGGCGCGTATAAAAGAACGCCGTCATAATCATCCGCATTTAATCCGTAATACTTTTTCAGGAAGCGGGCGGTGGAAAGCTCCATTCTGTCCGAAGAGACAGCAGCTGTCAGCTGATTCTTTACATCTGCAAACGGAACTTTGCTTTCCTGCTGTTTTAAGAACACAAAGAAGACGACTGCTCCGACCAGAGCCGCCACCATCAGGATCCGTATGATCACAAAGATTGCATTCTTAATTTTCATTTTCGTTTTCTATGATCGTTGTCACGATCCGCATTCCCCACAACGGATAAAAACTGTTTATAAAATGCACGCCGTCGATGTCATACACCTCCGGATGCGCATTGCAAAGATCCGAAATATCTACATAGTGGATATCATGTTCTTTACAGTATTCTTTGATATATTTATTCCATTCCGGGATCAGTGCCCAGGCAGGACCTCTTTCATATTCAGACGGAAGAGACGGCGGAATGGAATTAACATAAACATCCACACCCGGGATCAGCTCCCGCAGTTTATAAACAAAGTTTGCCAGGTCTTCCGTATATTTTTCTTTGCCTTCCCATTGATAAAGTCCCAGGTCGTTGATGCCGTAGCAGATGAGGATCATACGCGGCTGCATTTCTTTAAAAGTCTCATAATAATCCGGGATATTGTAAATGGTGCGGCTGTAGTTGGAAACGTTATGTGCGTAATCCACATAGCCTTCCGTAGTAAAACCGATTCCACGGGAATCTCCGCAGAAGACCAGGTCGTATTCAACGAGTGTTGGCCAGATGCGGTCCGGGTTGTCGCGGAACTGCTGCAGGATCTCTTCCCTCCGTTTGCTGAAGATTGCTTCTTCAATCGGACCGGTCGGTTCTGCTTCCAGTGCCTGAATATATTTCTCTCCTTCGCTGGTCTCACCTTTGCTGCTTTCCTGAAACCCAAAGACATTGTTCGGGTTGATCACCAGCAGAACAGCCATGGCGCAAATGCAGCATACGACCAAAAAGACGATCAGTACTTTGACGGTGTTTTTCATTCCCTGTGTCATGAAATACCTCCGTCCTTAATGATCTGCTCCAGGATCGCGCGGCCCCAGAACGGATAAAACTCTGCGAAAAAGTGCACACCATCGCCGATATAGAGGTCCGGATGTGCATAACCTACCGGCTCTGTATCGATGTAGCCGTAGCCAGCGTCTTCCACATACTGGCGGATCACTTTGTTCCGCTCAGGGATAATGCCAAAGCCAGGCTGCAGGGAAAGCCCTAACTCATTGCAAGGAAGAATCGAAGAAAAATAGATCTTTGCATCCGGCGCAACGGACTGGATCTGATTCAGATAAAAAACAAGATCCTGCGCATACGATTCATGTGTACTGTAATAGACCGGGGTATAAAGCTGCTGGCCTATCTCATTGATGCCAAAAGACACGATAATAAACCGCGGATGCATCTGTTCGATCGTTCCGTAAAGAGCAGGGATTTCCTGAATACTCCAGGATGTGCCGGCCAGGATCCGGGACGGGTCCATAAAACCATACATGGCAAATCCCACAACCCGGGAATCTCCCACGATGATCGTGTCAATATCCGTCAATGTTTCAAAGGTACGGGAAGGGTCTTCCAGGAGTTTGCGCTGGATCTCTTCTTTTTCCATCTGGAAAATATGCTCTTCGATTGGCGCGACCGGAGCATTTTCCATGTTCTGGATGAGCTGCATGCCTTTTGACTCGTCCAATGCCGCATGCGTTTCTTTGCTGAAATCCGTGATCAGAACAACAGCCATAACGATCACTGCTGCAACAGCAATGAACCAGATTATGATCTTGATATTGTTTCGTGTTGATTTCTGCATATAAAAGCGCCTGCTCCGAGTTGTAAGGTGACTGCACTATACTACAATGCAGAAGGGAAAAATTCAAGAGAAGTCAGGGCATTTTATAAGGTAAAAAAGGAAAAAGAGGCTGTAAACAAGACAGGTTTTATGGTAAAATACCAAGGTTAATAAACAGGACGGCTCATTCGCCGTACCGGAAAGAGGACAGAATGGAAAAGAAACCTTATTACATTACAACAGCAATTGCTTATACATCCGGCAAACCGCATATCGGCAACACGTATGAAGTTGTCCTGGCAGACGCCATCGCCCGCTTCCGCCGTATGGAAGGCTATGATGTGCGTTTCCAGACCGGAACAGATGAGCATGGACAGAAGATCGAAGATAAAGCAACGGCAGCCGGCAAGACTCCAAAAGAGTTTGTGGATACGACAGCAGCCGAGGTCAAACGTATCTGGGATCTGATGAACACTTCTTATGACCGGTTTATCCGTACCACCGATGAAGATCATGAAGCTATGGTACAGAAGATCTTCCGGAAGATGTATGAGCAGGGAGATATTTATAAAGGATCCTATGAAGGCATGTACTGCAAAGAGTGCGAGGCCTTTTATACAGAAAGCCAGATCGTAGACGGCAAATGTCCGGACTGCGGTATGGAGGTGCATCCGGCAAAAGAAGAAGCTTACTTCTTCAAGATGAGTAAATATGCAGATCGTCTGATCGAGCATATTGAAACACATCCGGAATTCATTCAGCCGGAATCCCGTAAAAATGAGATGATGAACAACTTCCTGAAACCGGGTCTGCAGGATCTGTGCGTTTCCAGGACGTCCTTTAAATGGGGAATCCCGGTGGATTTTGATACTGACCACGTGATCTATGTGTGGATCGATGCCCTTTCCAACTACATCACCGGTTTAGGCTTTGATGTGGATGGGAATCATGGAGAACTCTTCAAAAAATACTGGCCGGCAGACCTTCATCTGATCGGAAAAGACATTCTCCGGTTCCATACGATTTACTGGCCGATCATGCTGATGTCATTGGGCGTAGAACTGCCAAAACAGGTCTTCGGACATCCATGGCTCTTGCTTGCAAAAGATAAAAAATCTGATGACGCAGATGAACAGGTCGTGAAGATGAGCAAATCCAGAGGCAACGTGATCTATCCGGATGACCTGGTCGATATGTTTGGCGTAGATGCAGTCCGTTATTTCGTGCTGCATGAGATGCCGTTTGAAAATGACGGAACTATCTCCTGGGAGCTGGTCGTGGAGCGGATCAATTCCGACCTGGCCAATACCCTAGGCAACCTTGTCAATCGTACCATCTCCATGTCCAATAAATATTTTGGAGGCGTAGTCGAGAATAAAGGTGTATCAACTGTGACCAAGACTACAGAAGATGGAGAGACAGTTGTTGACCAGAGCGAGATCGATGCAGATTTCAAAGCACAGATCACGGCAACCAGAGATAAAGCAGTTGAGAGAATGGTCGATCTCCATGTGGCAGATGCTATTTCCGAGATCTGGAATCTCTTCAAACGCTGCAACAAATATATTGATGAAACAGAACCGTGGGTTCTGGCAAAAGCAGAGGTCAATGCTGACCGTCTGGCAACAGTTCTTTACAATCTGGTCGAAGGTATCGCCATTGGCGCAGAACTGATTCGCCCGTTTATGCCGGAAACGACCGATAAGATCCTCTCTCAGATCAATGCCGCTCCGAGAGCTTTTGAGGAGTTAGATCAGTTTGGCCTGTATCCATCCGGACAGAAAGTGACTGATGCGCCGGAGATTTTGTTTGCCAGATTGAAACTGGATGAGGTCCTTGCAAAATTAGATCAATAATATGGAACTGATTTTTGACACACATGCGCATTATGATGATGCAGCTTTTCAGGAAGACCGGGAAGAAATTCTTTCCGGTCTTTCCGAACATGGCGTTGGTTATGTGGTAGATGTTTCTGCC
>JAZNHY010000107.1:0-4488 GCA_045577235.1 Lachnospiraceae bacterium | reverse complement strand
AAAGCAGCAAAGAAGGATCCTGTGATCGCGCTGCGGACAGAATAAAAACACGGTAAGATTCACAGTTTTTTAACTTTATAAATATAAAATGCTGTGGTAGAATCGTTTGGAATGCGAAACGATAAATCATAATTGTGAGGTCATTACATGGAAGAAATGAAAAAAGACTTGGAAAACATGGCAGAAGCTGCAGAAGAAACTGCGGCGGAGGCAGCAGAAACAGTAGAAGAAACTGTAGAAACGGCTGAAGCAGCAGTGGAAGAAACTGTGGAAACTGCCGAGGAAGCAGTCCAAGAAGCAGAAGCCGCCGTAGAAGCTGCAGAAGAAAAAGTGGAAGAGGCAGCTGAGAAAGTAGAAGAAGCAGCCGAAAAGCTGGAGAAAGTAACTGGAAAGACAACAGAAAAGCCGGTTATCAAAAAGAAAAAGAAACTGGACAAGACAAATGTGATCGTGATCGTGGTCTGCGCAGTGATCGTTCTGGCTTGCCTTGGTTTTGTTGCTTATAAATTAAACTGGATCAAATTCCCGGAGAAACCGGTTGAAGCAGAGATGGAAATGGCAGATTATTCCCGTATTGAGGTTCTGAATTCTGCTGTGGAAGTCACAGACGAAACAGTTGACAGTTATCTGCAGAGTCTGGTGCAGTCACAAACCAAACAGGTCCAGGAGACAGAAGGAACAGTTGCTGAAGGGGATCTTCTGACCATAGACTTTAAAGGTAAATTAACTGCAACAGGAGAGGAATTTGCCGGAGGAACGGCAGAGAATCAATCCTGTACAGTCGGAGCGGGCAGATATATTTCCGGATTCGAAGAAGGCCTTGTGGGTCAGAAGATCGGTTCTACTGTTAATGTCAACGTCGTTTTCCCGGAAGATTATAATAATACAGATCTGGCTGGAAAACCTGCAATATTTGAGATAACGATCAAATCCAGAACCAAGAACATAACACCGGAGCTCAATGATGATTTTGTAAAAGATTATTCTTACAACTATCTGCCTAAGCAGCTGAATACAGTAGATGAGCTGAAGGAATATGTCCGCGATTATATCTATCATTTTTATCTGCATGAAGCTATGATGCAGGATCTGCAGGCAAAACAGGTAGTGAAGACCTATGACCCGACGCAGGAAGCAAACCTGGTCGATTATACGAAGCGGTCTCTGGAATATAATGCCGCCATGTATGGATATGATGCAGATACCTATGCACAAATGTACGGCTATACCTCTGCAGAAGACTATGCATTGGATGAGGCGCATTACTATCTGAACCTGATCATGCTGATCGACCAGATCTTTAAGGATAAAGAACTGACCTATACAGATGAGGAAGTGAATCAGGCTATCGTAGAGTATATGGCAAGAAGCGGGTACAACGAGACCTATACTTTAGAAGAGTTCAAGGAGCAGTCCGGGGAGGAATGGCTGTACTTATTCACAAACCTGGATTTCAAATATGATAAGGCAATGGAAGCACTGGAAGGAAACGTAGTATTTGTAGATACTCTTTCCCGGGATGCACAGCAGGAAACCGAGCCGGAATCAGAAACAGTGCCAACACCGGATGTTTCCAGCTCCGGGCAGGAATAAAAAGGCGAGTGTGGCGGAACTGGCAGACGCGCCAGACTTAGGATCTGGTGGACTTTCCGTGCAGGTTCAAGTCCTGTCACTCGCACAAGGATAGCGGAGATCCATGAAAACAGGGTTTCCGCTATCTTCAAAAATACTGGACAAATAAAACTTGTATCCTCATAATAAAAACACGTAAAAATGCATTTTTAAGAAAGTGAGATAACTATGCTGAATATTCAGAAAACACAGGAAAATGATGCCATTCTTTACCAGCTGGAGGGCAGACTGGATACTGTTACAGCACCAGAGCTGGAGGCATCCCTTCAGGAGGCATTAGTAGAGACAACCAATCTGGTTTTGGATTTTGAAAAACTGGATTATATTTCTTCTGCAGGCCTTCGTGTATTGCTCTCTGCACAGAAAATCATTAACAATCAGGGAGCCATGAAAGTGATCCATGTCAATGATACCATCATGGAGATTTTCGAGGTGACCGGTTTTAACGAGATCCTGACGATCGAGTAAATCGGAGTATCATGCAAAGAAGAAAACTAAGAGGCAGCCTTATTGTACAGGTCGCTGTTCTTTTTGGGGCAAGCGTTCTTATAATAGGCCTGCTGACATTTTTTGCGCAGCGTCTTCTTTCGTATCGTAGCATCAGAAAACAGGTGGAGGTCCTTGCATCTGAAACAGCAGCGGGTGTGATGGAGTCTGTCTGGGAATATCCGGCTTCAGACTGGATGATCCACTATTGGTATACGCACGCAGATGATCTGGATATTGAATATGATGTAGATTACGGACCAGGAACAAAAACAGAGGAGAAGGTCCGCCTTTTTAGTGAACGATATCCGGATATCCAGTTAAAGTATGCGAGCAGTGAGACCATAGCCTCTCTTCCACAGGAGGATCAGAAACTATATGCGGAAATCACCTATTCCTGGCTTATTACCCGTATTAATCAAATAAAGAAAACTTATCATATAGACTTTGTTTTTTGTGTTCTGTCACAGGAACCATACACAGATCAGTTTTTCCTTTTCAGCGCTGCTGATGAGGATTCTGTACGTGGGACAGAATATGAGAATGCTTATATTTTAGGAACCAAGGCAACGGTAGGCGGAAGCCAGCAGCAAGCTATGCGGAATGCGCGGGAAAAAAGAGGTCACCTGGCAGATGCCGGAGCTTATGCCGATTATTATGCCTATATGGGGATGGATGGAGAGCAGGATGTCATAATCGGTCTGACCTTTAATATGACAGGATTAAGAAGCAATATAACAACGTCAACCAAGCAGGGAACGGGAGTAGCGGTTGCTTACCAGGTTCTTCTGTCAATGGTTGCTCTTGCTCTTCTT
The DNA here is from genome assembly GCA_045577235.1 of Lachnospiraceae bacterium. Classification (GTDB taxonomy): domain Bacteria; phylum Bacillota; class Clostridia; order Lachnospirales; family Lachnospiraceae; genus RGIG5612. The sequence goes on along the minus strand of JAZNHY010000107.1, from coordinate 1,555 downwards.
GCATTTTTCTTTATTCAGCCATTAAAAAAACTTCAGGAAAGTATCCGTTTATATACAGTTTCTAAAGATAGTCAAAAGGTAAAGAATACCCTGTCTGAGATTCACTCCAATAATGAACTTGGACAGCTGGCAGAGGATATTGGCATTCTGACAGAAGAAATCGACCAGTATCTGCATGATATCGAAACCATTTCTGCGGAACGGGAGAAAATGAACACCGAGCTTACCGTGGCAAGCCGCATTCAGGCTGGTATGGTTCCAAATAAGTTTCCTGCATTTCCGGATCGGGTTGATTTTGATATTTATGGCAGTATGGACCCTGCAAAGGAAGTTGGAGGCGATTTTTACGACTTCTATCTGATCGATGATGACCACTTATGCATGATCATTGCCGATGTTTCCGGCAAAGGGATTCCGGCCGCTCTTTTTATGATGGCTGCCCAGATTTCCATTGCCAATAAAGTGCGTATGGGATTATCCCCTGGGAAAGCATTGGAAAGCAGCAATGATTCTTTCATACAGAGAAACAGAGGAGAACTGTTTGTAACGATCTGGCTGGGAATTCTGGAACTGTCAACCGGAAAACTGATCGCATCTAATGCCGGACATGAGTATCCTGTCATCAAGCACAAAGACGGCCAGTATGAATTATTTAAAGATCCGCACAGTTTTGTTGTGGGCGGTATGGATGGTGTCCATTACAAAGAATATGAACTGCAGTTAGAACCAGGGTCGAAACTATTTCTTTACACGGATGGAGTCCCGGAAGCAACAGATAATGAGGAGCAGTTGTTTGGTACAGACCGCATGCTTTCTGTATTGAATAACGACATTTCTGCTTCTCCAGAGCAGACACTTAAAAATATGACAGAAGCAATTGATGCTTTTGTAGGAGAGGCAGAGCAATTTGATGATGTGACAATGCTTTGCTTAGAATACAAAGGAACAAACGCAGCGGGAAGGGAAGACATATGACATTTGAACAGACGAATCAGGGATTTGTGATCGGCCTGGAAGGACGTATCGATTCAAATAATGCAGCAGAAGTGGAAAAAGAAATCTTTACACAGCTGGAAGGAAAGGAAAATCTGCCAATCGTGATCGATGCAGAAAAACTGGATTATATTTCCAGCGCCGGTCTTCGTGTGATCCTGCATTTGAGAAAGATCAATTCTGATCTTTGTATTACGAATACCAGTTCTGCAGTCTATGAGATCCTGGAAATGACTGGCTTTACAGAAATGATGAAGGTGGAAAAAGCATACCGCATCGTTTCTGTTGAAGGTTGTGAAGAGATTGGACGCGGTGCAAATGGAACGATCTATCGTATCGATCAGGATAACGTAGTAAAGGTATACAACTTTCCGGATGCTCTGGATGATATTCAGCATGAGCGGGAAGTAGCAAAGCTGGCGCTTATTTTAGGAATCCCTACCGCTATTTCTTATGATGTTGTCAGAGTAGGAGACAGTTATGGCTCTGTTTTTGAACTTTTAAATGCCAGCTCTTTTTCCAAGATACTTGCTACACAGCCTGAGAAGATGGACTGGTGTGT